>NZ_CP126151.1:0-162034 GCF_030126985.1 Sagittula sp. MA-2
AAACTTCTGGTCCGCGACCGGATCGACCTGCTGGTGGATCCGGGCACCGCGTTTCTGGAACTGTCGTCGCTGGCCGCCTATGGTCAATACGGTGGCGAGGTCCCCGGATCGGGGATCGTGACCGGCATCGGCATCGTCCACGGTCTGCCTTGTATGGTGATCGCCAACGACGCCACCGTAAAGGGAGGCTCATTCTACCACGAGACCGTGCAGAAACACATCCGCGCCCAGGAAATCGCGGCGGAAAACCGGCTGCCCTGCCTGTATCTGGTGGATTGCGGCGGGGCCTATTTGCCCGAACAGGACCGCGTCTTTCCCGACGCCCGCCATTTCGGCAATTCCTTTTATCGCCAGACCAACATGTCGGCCAGCGGGTTGCCGCAGATCTCGGCCGTGTTCGGTGGTTGCACGGCGGGCGGGGCCTATATCCCGGCGCTGTCGGACGAGGTCATCATGGTGCGCGGTAACGCGCGCATTCATCTCGGCGGGCCTTCCATCGTCAAGGTGGCGATCAACGAAGAGGTCGATGGTGAAACGCTGGGCGGGGCAGAGATGCATTCTCGTGTCTCGGGCGTTTCGGACCATCTGGCCGAGGACGAACACCATGCGCTGGCGCTGATGCGCGACATCGTGGCCGAGCTTGGCCAATCGCGCCCGATGCAGCCCGACACGCCCCGCGAAGCGCCCGCGCATGACCCGTCCGAACTGCTCGGTGTCATCAGTGCCGACCGCAAGGAACCCTATGACATGCGCGAGGTTCTGCTGCGCATGATCGACGCTGGCGAATTCCGCGAATTCAAGCCCGGCTGGGGCGAAACGCTGGTCTGCGGCACGGCGCGCATCCATGGTTATCGCGTCGGTATCCTGGCCAACAACGGCGCGCTTTTGTCCGAAAGCTCGCTTAAGGGCGCGCAATTTGTATCCATGTGCGACCAGCGGAACATCCCGCTTTTGTTCCTGCACAATATTTCCGGCTTCATGGTCGGGACGGAGGCCGAGCGCGGCGGCATCGCCAAGGACAGCGCCAAGCTGGTCTATGCGATGTCGGTGGCCAAGGTGCCGCGCCTGTCGGTCCTTCTGGGCGGATCTTACGGGGCGGGCAATTACGGCATGTGCGGGCGCGGCTTTGGGCCGAACTTCCTCTTTGCCTGGCCCACAGCGGAACTGGCCACCATGTCCGCCGACATCGCCAGCAACGTGATGTTGGAACTGCGTCGCCAGAAGGGTGGCGAGCCTGAAAGGATGCAGGCCGATCTGGCGCAGATCGAGGCACAGGTGCGCGCCCAATACGGCGAACAGTCCGATCCCTATTACGCCACATCGCGGTTGTGGGATGACGGGCTGATCGAACCGGGTCAGACCCGCGATATCCTCGGATTGTGTCTGGCGATCGTCTGTTCGGTACCCGAAGCAGGGCGCCACACGCCCGTATTCAGAATGTGAGGCCAAAAACATGACGACCTATGAAACCATTCATGTCGAAACCGACGCGCGTGGGGTTGCCACGGTAACGCTCAACCGGCCGGACAAGCACAATGCCCTGAACGGTACGCTGATCGCCGAGCTTTACGCCGCAACCGGGACGCTGGCTGCCGATGACACGGTGCGCATCGTGGTTCTCACCGGCAACGGCAAGAGCTTCTGTGCAGGGGGGGATTTCAACTGGTTCTCGTCGAATATCGACAAATCCCGCGCCGAACGGGTCGACCAGAGCGCGACGCTGGCGCAATTGCTGCGCCGCCTCGATACCCTGCCCAAACCGCTGATCGGACGGATCAACGGTCCGGCCTATGGCGGCGGCGTCGGCATGATTTCGGTCTGCGATTACACGATCGGCGCCGAAGGGTCGCGGTTTGGCCTGACAGAGGTCAAACTGGGCCTGTTGCCGGCCAATATCTCGCCCTATGTCGTGGCCCGCATCGGCAAGGTGCATTCGCGCGAAACCATGCTGTCGGGGGCGCTGTTCGACAGCGCGCGCGCCGAACGGATCGGACTGTTGACCGAGGTCGTCGCCGCTGATGATCTGGACGCGGCCATCGAAAATGTGGTGCACGATCACCTTCAGGCCGCGCCGGGGGCCGTGGCCGACACCAAGGCGCTGATCGCCTATGTCGCGGCCCACGATCTGGAAACCAACATGATCTACACTGCCGACCGTCTGGCCGACGCTTGGGAGACCGAGGAAGGCATCGAAGGCATCAACAGTTTCCTCAACAAGAGCATTCCTTCCTGGCGGGTGAAATGAGCTTTACTCGCGTCCTGATCGCCAACCGGGGCGAAATCGCCCGGCGCATCCAGCGCGGGTGCCGCAAGCTGGGGCTGGAAACGGTGGCGGTCTTTTCCGAGGCCGACCGCGATGCGCCTTTCGTGGCCGAAGCCGATCACGCCGTCTGCATCGGCGGGGCGGCACCATCGGAAAGCTATCTGAATATCGCCACGATTCTGGACGCCGCCCGCGCGACCGGCGCGGGCGCGGTGCATCCCGGCTATGGCTTTTTGTCCGAGAACGCCGGTTTCGCCTCTGCGGTCGAGGCGGCGGGTCTTGCGTTTATCGGGCCCGGACCGGGCGCGATTGCCATGATGGGATCGAAGATCGAGGCCAAGGCCGCCGCCGAGACCGCAGGTGTGCCCGTCCTGCCCGGCTACCGCGGCGCGGAGCAATCCGACGCGCGATTGTTGCAAGAGGCGCAGGCGCTTGGCACACCGTTTCTGGTCAAGGCCAGCGCGGGGGGCGGCGGGCGCGGCATGCGCCTTGTCACCGATCTGGCCGACGCGCCCGAGGCCATCGCTTCTGCCCGGGCCGAGGCGAAAGGCGCCTTTGGCGATGCGGCGGTTTTCCTCGAACGCTACGCGCCCCGCGCCCGCCATGTCGAGGTGCAGGTGCTGGGCGACAGCTACGGCACGGTGCTGCATCTGGGGGACCGCGACTGTTCGCTTCAACGCAACCACCAGAAGCTGATCGAGGAGGCCCCCGCCGCCGATCTGCCCGAGGCGGTGCGCGATGACATGCTGTCGGCGGCGGTGCGGCTGGCGCAGTCCATCGGCTATCGTTCGGCGGGGACGGTGGAATACCTCTACGATCCGGCGCGCGGCGAATACTACTTTCTTGAGATGAACACCCGCCTGCAGGTGGAACATCCGGTGACCGAGGCCATCACCGGCATCGACCTGGTCGAATGGCAGTTGCGCATCGCGCGGGGCGAGGCCCTGACGCTGGCGCAATCGGACGTGCGGTTCGACGGCCACGCCATTGAGGTGCGCATCGCCGCCGAGAACCCGGCCGAGAATTTCAGCCCCGAGACGGGCCGGATCACCCTGTGGGCTCCGCCCGCAGGCGTACGGTTGGACAGCGGTGTCGCGGCGGGGTCGGTCGTGGGGCACCACTACGATTCCATGCTGGCCAAGCTGATCGTCCATGCGGCGGACCGCGCCGGGGCGATCCGCAGGGCCGTCGCCGCGATTGATACCTTCGCCGTTGGCGGCGTGGGGCTGAACCTGTCCTATCAGCGGGCGCTGTTGACCCATGCGGATTTCCAGGCGTTTCGCCATCACACCTCGGGACTGTCCGAAATGTTTCCGGGTGGCTGGTCACAGCCCGCACCCGACGCCCGAGATACAGGTCTCGCCGCCATGGCGCTGCATATGCATCTTGCCCCGGCGGGCGGGTCGCCCTGGCAAAGCCTCGGGGCATGGCGGATCACGGCCCCTGCGGGACGGTCTGGTGCTGCGTCCTATTGGGCCACATCCGGGGATGAGCCGATCCGCTTGTCCGGCACCCCCGCAGAGCTTGCCGCCCTGTTTCCGGACGGCCAGAGCATCACCGTCGAAAGCGCCGTCCTGACAGGCGGCCGCCTGAGCGGGCGCATCGACGGGGTCCCCTTCACGCGCATCGCCCATGTCGAACGCGCCCGCGATCATTGGCGGGTGCATCTGCAGACCCCTGCGGGAATGACCGTGACAGACCTGCGCACTCTGGAAGATCAACACCTTGCCCGCGCCAGCGTCGGGGCAAGCGGCGCTGACCTGCTGACGGCCCCGATGCCGGGCGCCGTTGCCGAGGTGCGCGTCGCGCTTGGCGACCGGGTCGCCGCCGGCGACACGCTCGTGGTGCTCGAAGCCATGAAACTGCTGCAAAGCCTGCCCGCGCCGGTCGCGGGTGTGGTGACGGAAATCTATTGTGCGCCGGGCGATACGGTCGCCGGACACGCCCCACTCGTCAAACTTGACCCGGAGGAAACGACATGACCAGACAGGACACCATCACCGCGGCCGCCGGCCCGTTCAATGAAGACCTCGACATGATCCGCGACCAGCTGCGCCGGTTCATCCAAACCGAGGTGACGGCCAAGGCCGACGCATGGGAAGAGGAGGGCATGGTGCCCCGCGACGTGCTGCGCCGGATGGGCGAACTGGGCGTTCTGGGCATGCGCTATGACGAGGAATACGGCGGCGCGGGGCTGGATGTGATGTCCAGCGTGGTTCTGGCGGAAGAGGTCGGGCGGTCCACCTTTGGCGGTTTCGCGGCCACGGTGCTGGTGCATACCGACATGGCCTCGCCGCATCTTGAAAACGCCGGCACCTCGGAACAGAAGGCGCGCTGGATGCCTTCGATCACCTCGGGCAAAAAGATCGCCGCCGTCGCGGTGACCGAACCCGGCGCCGGGTCGGACGTGGCGGGCATGCGGACCCGCGCGGTGAAGGACGGGTCGGACTGGGTGCTGAACGGCACCAAGATGTTCATCACCAACGGGGTGCATGGCGATATCTTCTTCGTCGGGGCCAAGACCGACCCCGATGCCAAGGGGTCGCGCGGGATCACCATGTTCGCGATCGAAAAGGGCACGCCGGGTTTCTCGGTCGGACGCGCGCTGAACAAGACCGGCTGGCTGTGTTCGGACACGGCCGAGTTGATTTTCGAGGATGTCCGAGTCCCGGCCGGCGACGTGCTGGGTGAGGTCAACAAAGGCTTTTATTCGGTGATGAAGAACTTCCAGAACGAACGCATCGTGCTGGGCGCGATGGCCTGCGCCGAGGCGCAGACCGCGCTGGACATGACCCTGGACTACGTCAGGCAGCGCAAGGCATTCGGCGGTGTGCTCTGGGACAAGCAAGCGATCCGCCAGCGGCTGGCCGACTGTCAGACCCGAATCGAGGCAGGTCGCCAGCTTGTCTATCATGCGGCCAGGCAGGACGCCGCGGGCCGCGACTGCGTGAAAGAGGTCTCGATGGTCAAGGCCTATTGCGGCGAGCTGGTGAACTCTGTGCTTTACGACTGTGTGCAGTTCCACGGCGGCATGGGTTACATGCGCGAAACGCCCGTTGAACGCATGTCGCGCGATGCCCGCGTGCAGGCCATTGGCGGCGGGGCGAGCGAGGTCATGCTGGAAGAAGTCGCCAAGCGCATGTGAGCCATCGCTCAAGGAAAATCAAGGATCTGCTGACACGAGGAC
Source organism: Sagittula sp. MA-2 (assembly GCF_030126985.1). GTDB lineage: Bacteria > Pseudomonadota > Alphaproteobacteria > Rhodobacterales > Rhodobacteraceae > Sagittula. The sequence goes on from NZ_CP126151.1 coordinate 5,451, forward strand.
CAACGTCATGAACATCGAAACCACCCGGCGCCAGCCAGTCGCAAGATTGTCCCGAGAGTTCTTTGTAATACTCATCGGGACAGCTCTTCTGACACTCTCGGCGAAAGTCGCGGTGCCTTTCTACCCGGTCCCGATGTCGACCCAGACGCTGGTGGTTCTGAGCCTTGGGCTTTTTCTGGGACCGGTACGCAGTGGTCTTGTCGTCACTGCGTACCTTCTGCAAGGCATGTTTGGCCTTCCGGTGTTCGCGGGCACGCCACCCGCACCGGCAGGGCTGGCCTACATCATGGGTCCTACCGGCGGTTTCCTGATTGGATTCGTGCTCGCAGCGGGCGCGGCAGGCTGGGTGGTTCAAATGCTGGGAAGGGTTGGGCCAGCACTTTGCGCCACTGTCGCTGTGCTTTTCGGGTCGATACTCATGTATGGCACCGGCCTGCTCTGGTTGGGGGGTTTTGTCGGGTATGGCCAGGATTTGCTGAGCGCAGGTCTCTACCCGTTCCTGCTCGCGGACCTCACGAAGGCGGCGATTGCGGTGCTGCTGTTCACGGGGTTCCGCAATCGCTGTGCCATGTGACGACCGGACGCTTGGCTTCCATTTTCCAGTTGCCGGCTTGACCGGCGCCGGATCCCGTCTTGGGGTGACTGTAACGATGCCGAAACCAAAGGCAGAGAGACACATCTTGTTGTTTCGCCGGATGCACCGTCGTTCAGCGGAATTTATTTCACGTCTTGCGGCCAAGGGGGCGATGTCCTTTCCTCGGGCCGCAGGGCGTTGGCTGACAAACGGTGGCGATAACCAATGACAAAGAGCAGCATGTTTTTCGCAGAGCCGGAACCTCCCCGTGCGCAATGCGTGCAGGTGGCCGAGGGCATCCAGAGGATTGTCGCGAACAATCCTGGAAAGATGACCTACCATGGGACGAACACCTACCTCGTCGACACATCCGAGGGTCGGTATGTTATCGACCCCGGTCCGGTGGAAGACAGCGGTCACCTCGACGCGATTATCCGGAATCTGGGAACCAGCCCAACCGGGATTCTCGTCACGCATCACCATTCCGATCACTTTGGCGCGGCCCCGGTCTTGCGCGAAAAGACAGGTCTGCCGGTGTATGTCTCGCGGGTTTTTCCGGACGACGCGTTTCAACCTGACGGAGTCCTGGAGGACGCAGAGATGATCGCTGATCTCACTGTCCTGCACACACCGGGCCATGCGAGCGATCACCTCTGCTTCGCGCGCCGGGACGGGGTTCTGTTCAGCGGCGACCATATAATGAGTTGGAACAGTTCGATCGTGAGCCCGCCCGACGGCAACATGCACGACTACTGTGCCCAGCTTCAGCGATTGATCGCGCGTGACGACAAGATTTACCTGCCGGGTCACGGTCCGGTTCTGCGGAATCCGCAACCCTATGCCAAACGGCTGCTCGCCAATCGGGAGCGTCGGGAAGCGGAGATTCTCGCGCACCTTGCGAACACCTCGGATACGGTGAAAAACATTGCCGCTTCTGTCTACAGGAAATCCGATCCGCATATTGCAATGGCCGCAGAACGAAATGTTGCAGCGCATCTTGAGAAGCTTCTCTCGGAATCGCAGGTGGTGCAGGATGGAACGTACTGGAGACGAAATTAACATAAAACGGATTATCCGTGTATTCTCTGTAAGCGCAAAGTTAAAATGCCCCGCATCTGCAAAGTAGAAGTGTCACTCTTCCCTTTCGGCGAGGAAGGATTGGAGCGTGACCGTGGGATGGGTTTTGATGAGCGAGCGCGAGCTGGATCGGGTTGAGGTTCTTAGTCAGGTGTCCCAGGGCCGCATGACGGCAGTGACGGCAGTGACGGCGGCCAATGTGCTCGGGCTGAGCCGCCGCCAGGTGCACAGGCTGCTGAAACGGTTCGAGTCTGAGGGCGCCGCTTCGATCCGGCACAAGGCACGCGGCCGACCGTCGACCCGCCGGATCGATCCCGGGCTGCGGGAATATGGCGTTTCTCTGGTTCGGGAGCAGTTTGCGGATTTTGGCCCGACGCTGGCAGCCGAGATGCTGGAGGACATCACGGGCTGAAGGTATCGCGCGAGACGCTGCGCAAATGGATGGCCGAGGACGGTCTGTGGCTGTCGCGCAAACAGCGCCGGGCATGCCATCAGCCGCGCCTTCGCCGGGAATGCTATGGCGAGCTGGTTCAGATCGACGGATCGGATCACCGTGTGCTTGTCGGAATAAAAAGCAACCGGGCGACCGTGTGCGACCAGGTCGCCTTCCAGAGCCTCGAAATAGCTGAAGGTGCTTTCCGATGTCACGAAGCGCAGCTGCATCAACGTGCTGGTGGCATCGTCGATGAAGACGAGCAGGGTGCAGGGTCGCGCAACAAGGCGCGAAGTCGGGCCATGGCATGACCCAGTTCGGTCGGGCGATGAACGATCTCAACATCGAGATCCTTTGTGCCAACAGCTCGCAGGCCAAGGGCCGCGTCGAACGCGCCAACCGCAGGCTGCAGGACCGTCTGGTGAAGGAACTGCGGCTTGCCGGTATCTCGACATGGAGGCAGGCAATGCCTTCCTGCCCGGCTTTGTCGAGCGCTACAACGCGAAGTTCGCCAAGGCGCCGCGCCGCCCGGACACCCTGCACCGTGCGCTCAATAACGAGCCGGATCGCCTGCGGGGCATCCTGTGTTTGCGCGGCGAACGCTATGTCAGCCAGCAGCTGGCGTTCTCCTGCGAACGACGGCGCATCCTCCTTGAGGAGAACGACATCACACGCGGCCTGCCCGGCAAATACGTGGACAGTTACGAGTTTCCCGATGGCCGGCTGGAGTTTCGATGGAAGGGTGTCTCTCTCCCCTATCCCTATCCCTATCCCTATTCCGCCTTCGACAAGGATCAGCGCGTGACCCACGCCGCGATCACCGAGAACAAGCATCTGAGCGCGGTGCTCGAGTTCCTCAAGGAGGAGCAGGACAAGGCGCCGCCCAGGAAACCGCGTGCGGGAAAGCAGCGGACGCGCTACGAACCGACCGGCCACAAACCGCCGGGAAGACCATCAAAACTCGACGCCTATTACGCCCGAAAACGCGCCGAGCGAGAGGCCCGCGCAGCCAGCCAGGGCTGCGACATGTGAGGCCTCCGCCCTGCCAGGCTGCGCTCCCGTCAGCGCCCCAGCGGGACATTTCTACTTTGCGCAACCAGTGACATTTCTACTTGGTTGCAACATTCTCACCAAACCGGCCCATTGCAGGTGGTCAGTCCACGCATATCGTGGATCGGGTGTAGGATGAATCTTTCCGGCGCTGAGGGACCTTGTTGCGCACAGAAGGTGAAGGTCGGTGTTCCCCTTTCCCCGGACGCACTTATCCAACGGGCTCGGTGACAGGGATGCCGAGCGCGGTGTCGCCGTTCAGCACGGCGACGTGGACCCGGAGTTCGGCGACTTGGCGATCAAAGTCGCGTGCCATTCGCCATTCTCCTTCGCCCGCGGCCTTGATGCCGGTGCTGTCGACCAGAAGGTTCAACGGGCCTTTTGAGCCGCGACAGGGGGTGGTCACTGCCAAAGACCTTTGGCGCTGGCTCAGCGTGCTGAAGTCCGGCACGGCCCCGGTCGAGGCCGATCGGCCGCAGCAGGCTCTCGACGAACCCGGTCGTCTGCCGGAGGGCCATGCCGTACAGGGCTTTCAACGTCAGGCACGTCTGGATCGCGGCATCGCTATATTGAGGCGGTCGGCTTCGCTTGCCGGTTGGCGGCGGCACCCACACCATGTCCGGATCGAACCAGATCGTAAGGGAGCCACGGTGCTTCAGCGCGTTGTTGTAGGCTGGCCAGTTTCTGGTCTTGCAGGTCGGCGGGATGGGCCTGCTCATGCAGACCAGCTGCCATGCCGGATTCACGAGATAAAACCCCCCTCGGCTCTGCACAACAAAGCCCTATAGTATGCGCAAGATCAGCAGCCCCGCGCGATCCTGTCTCGCGCAAGGCGGATGTTCTCTGGTCAGCCCATCCAGATGTTCAACGCCTGGTTGCGGGGGGTCGGCGCGGCGCCAAGCGCGACCTCTTTGCGGCGCGAGGGCCTGCCGATCTCAATATCCAGAAGCGGCTTGACAGGTACCATTTGCAGTTAGTAAGCATGCGTAGGTCATCCAGGGGGAGGGATGTTCGCCTAGTTTCGCGACGCATCGTATGCGCGCTTTACATTCTTTATGCTCTCCGAAAATTTACTGAGCTGCGTGAAGATGTCGCGCACAATCAAACGAGGTGGCGAAATGTCCGCGAAGAGAACTCTGCTTACTGTAGACGATGTAACTGGCTGTTGGGCAATTATGCCGACCCCGGCCAAGGACGACGCAAGCGACTGGCGCACCGAGTTTTCCGTGGATCTGGACGAAACGGCGCGTGTCGCAAATGCTCTGGTGGAATCCGGGGTGGACGGTATTCTTGCCTTGGGTACATTTGGCGAAGGCGCCACGCTGACCTGGGAAGAAAAAGAAGCGTATGTGCGCACGGTGGTGGATGCAGTGGCCGGGCGGGTTCCCTTTTTCGCCGGCACTACCAGCCTGAACACCCGTGAGACCATTCGCCAGATGCGCATCGTGCGTGACATCGGCGTTGATGGCGTGATGCTGGGCATTCCGATGTGGGTGGAAGCCGACACCGCAACCGCGGTTCAGTTTTACCGCGATGTAACCGAAGCATGTCCCGATGTGGCAATCTGTGCCTACGCCAATCCCGAGGCGTTCAAGTACGAGTTCGGTCGTGCCTTCTGGGCCCAGGTTTCCGATCTGCCGCAGATCGTCTCGGCGAAATATCTCAACATGGGTGGGCTGTACCCAGATCTTAACCTGTCGAAGCGTCGCATTCGCCTGATGCCCCTCGATGTGGATTACTATGCCGCAGCGCGTATCGACCCCGATCACTGCACCGCCTTCTGGACAAGCGGCGCAGTGTGCGGCCCTGAGCCTGCGATCCTGCTGCGCGATCTTATGGAGAAGGCGCGCAAGTCCGGAGACTGGGCCGAGGCGAAAGCACTGACCGACCGGATCGGCATGACCTACAAGACGCTGTTCCCGAACGGGTCGTTCAAGGAATTCTCGCGTTACAATATCTCGATTGAGAAGATCCGGATGGACGCTGCGGGTTGGATGAAGGCGGGTCCTTGCCGTCCCCCCTATCATGTCACGCCGGAGCCGATCCTTGAGGGTGGGCGCATTGCGGGTCAGAAGTGGGCTGAACTCGCTGAAAGCCTGCGGGCGGGCAATTGATGCGAAAGCTGGACTTCTACTTCGATTTCATGAGTCCATTCGCTTATCTGGCCTTTCAGAAGTTGCCTGAGATCGTGCAGGATCATGGGATTTCCATCGTCCTGCACCCGGTCGATCTGCCTCGTCTGAAAGTCCTCGCCGGCAACACCGGCCCGGCGAATGTCAGCATACCGATCAAGATCGCCTATCTGCGCGAAGATCTCGACCGCTGGGCGCTTCGCTATGGTGTGCCTTTGGCATTTCCGGCCTCGCTCAAGTCCGCGCAGGCGAATGCCGCGGCAGTGCGCGTGATCGAGACGGTCTCGGCAGAGCAGTCTCAGCGCTTTGTGAAACTCGTCTGGGATGAAATCTGGGGGCGTGGGGGCGATCCGGAGGATCCGGGGATCATTGAACGCGCCAGCGCTGAAATCGGAGCGGACCCCGCTCCGCTACTGAACTTCGCCCGCTCCGGCGACGCTGCGACAAGGTTGGAGAGCTTGACGCAGCAGGCCAGCGAGGCTGGCGTATTCGGTGCGCCAACCATGGTTCTTGGTGACAAGATGTGGTGGGGGAATGATCGCCTCGATTTTTTAGCGGAAGCTCTGAAATCGGGCGTATAAGACAAACAAGGGAGATATCGATTTGGCTTTACAGAAACTTTCGCACGCGACTCTGCGGGTCCCGGATCTTGAAAAATCGGTTGAGTACCACAAGTCGGTGCTGTGCCTCGAAGAGGTCACGCGCGCCGATGGCACGGTCTATCTTACTTGCGGCATCGACGGGATGTTCGATGTTGCGCTGACCGCGGGCGGCACGGGCTGTGAGAGCCTGGCAATCGCGGCGGACGATGAGGAAGATCTGACCCGGATCCGCAAGGCGGTCGAGGCCGCGGGTGTCGCAGTCCGCGACATGAGCGATTGCGAACCCGGTGTCGCTCGCGCCATCGAGTTCGATCTTCCGCCCCAGGGGCAGAAGATGCAGATCGTCTTGATCGACGAGTCCCATCGTCAACATTACTACTCTCCGGGCGCGCGTCAGAAGAACCTGCGCGGCGGACTGGCACCGCAAGATCTGGACCACATTACCCTGCGCGCCGGATCGGACGTCACGACGACGATGAACTTCCTGTGCGACGTCATCGGCTTCCGCGCTTCGGATGTCGTCGAATTCCCCGGTGGACAAGGTCGTATGGCCGCTTGGCTCCATGTGGGCGACTATCATCACGACGTGGCTATGTTTGCCGGTGCGCCGCATGAAACGCTGGATCACCTGGCCTGGACGTTCCCGAATATCGAGCACATGAAGATGATGCTTGACCAGATGGCGAACTCGGACGTTGAGACCGAAGCCGGGCCTGGGCGTCATGGTGTCGGCAACAACCTTTACTCCTATTTCATCACGCCGGATGGAAATCGCTACGAACTTTCCGGAGAGATGCCGCGCTGCGTTGATCGCAAAGCTGGCCCGAAGCTCTGGCGGGCCGACGAGCCCGGTATTTTCAGTGCATGGGGCGCCCCGTTCCCCGAAAGCTTCAAAACCGGCTCCTGATCCTTGGTATCAGGAAAGCGGCGGCCCAGCTGCGCCTAGGTTCAAAATTGCCGAGAGGTACTGCTACCTCTCGGCTCTAGACGGAAAAACGGAAAAGACATGAGTACGGACTCCGCCATCAATCACATCGTCATTCTCGGCGCAGGACAGTCAGCCGCATCCGCAGCGAAGACGCTGCGAAATGGAGGATATACAGGTGATCTGACGCTAATAGGTGAAGAAAATCAACTACCTTACGAGCGGCCGCCGCTGTCCAAGGCGTTTTTGACGGGGACAGCAACAGAAGAAAGTGTCTGCCTGCTTACGCAAAGTTTTGTCGAGCAGCATGATATCGACTTCCGAAGAAATGTCAGTGCCAAAAGTATTGATAGGGAAGCGCAGCACGTCATTCTCTCGGATGGCGCTCAAGTGCCTTATGATCGGCTTCTGATTGCAACGGGAAGTCATCCGCGTCATTTGGGCAATGACCTGGACTCCAAATCGAACGTTTTTTATCTGCGAACGATTGAGGATGCCAGGGCGATCCGTTCCGCGCTTGTGCCTGGCGGCACGCTTCTGGCACTCGGTGCCGGTTGGATCGGCCTGGAAGTGGCGGCTACCGCCCGCCGACTTGGCATGGATGTCGTCGTCGTCGAAATGGCGGATCGGGCCTGCGGTCGAAGCTTGCCGAACGAGGTCGGTGAAGCCTTGATCAAGTTGCACGAGGGGCACGGGACGCGTGTACTACTGGCGACGCAGGTCTCGACGATCGAAGGGACCGACAAAGTCGAACGCGTCACGCTGAACAACGGAGAAGTTCTCGATATCTCGGCAGTGATCGTGGGCATCGGTGCAGTGGCAAATGATGATCTTGCACGCGCGGCCGGGCTTGAGGTGGTGGACACCGGCGGTATCGTCGTGGATCGGTTCACCCGCACATCCGATCCGCACATCTACGCGAGCGGCGATGTCGCTGTCGTCAAGGCAGGTGCGAATCTTGTCCGTTTTGAATCTTGGGCGAATGCACAGGATCAAGGCGTTGCAGCAGCCAAAAACATGCTGGGTCAGGACATTTCCTATGAACCGAATACATGGTTCTGGTCGGATCAATACGACATCAACATTCAGATGATCGGCCGTATTACCGACCCCGGAGCGACCGTTCACACGCGTCCTGGTGAGGACGGTAGGTTCACGAATTTTTATGTCATGAACGGCCGGATCGAGGGAGTCATCACATTTGGACAGCCGCGCGACATGTCCTTTGCGCGCAAATTGATCCAAAAAGGCTATGCAGTCAAGGGCGACGAGTTGGTGACAACAGAGAACTTGAGGAAACTCATCTGAAGTGTTCAGGTTGCCGTAGCTGGGAGATCTGTCAATCTGTCTGAAAGGTTTTCTAGACAGAGATCTTATTGGTGCTGATCGGGAGGATAAACCATGGCGAATAACGTATATACAAAGTCGGCCCTAGCGGCCATAGTTTTCGTAACTCAGGGAGGATGGGCTGTCGCAGGGGAACAGTCCATTGAAGGATGGTATCTTCGGACAGGTCCCGTAGGTGTGTTTTTCTCGCCAAGTGTCGACCTTTCCATGGGCGGAGCGCCTGTGCCCGGGGCGGATGTCAAGGTAGACGAAAACTATGCCATTTCGGTGGATATCGGCTATCGCTTTAGTAAACAGTGGTCGGCTACCTTGACGATTGGAACCCCGCCGGAAGCGGAGTTGCGCGGGGCTGGCAGCCTGCCCCCGGTCGAGCTCGGCAAATTGCGCTATGGTCCTTCGGTCCTGGCCGGTCAGTACCATTTCAAGTCAAACAATCCGCGCTTTCAGCCATATATCGGGGCCGGCCTGAACTATGTGGTCAATCTTGGCGAAAGCGATGGGGCGGCATCGGACCTGGAAGTCAAAACCAAGGTTGGTCCGATGGTGCAGATCGGCTTTGAATCGATGGTCACTGAAGACGTCGGTCTTTACTTTGATGTGAAGAAACTCTGGGCCGAAGCCGATGTCTCCGGATCTATCGGTGGCGCACCATTCGATGCGGAGGTCACGCTCGATCCGCTCATCGTTGGTACTGGAATAATCTGGCGGTTTTAGGATTGCGCACGAAGTGCATTCCGACCGCAATTAGACCCTAAAGGAGCCGCGTATGAAACTCTACTATATCCCTGGTGCTTGCTCGATGGCGGCGCATATTGTCGCACTCGAGACAGGCATTCCGCTCTCGTTCCACAAAGTTGACATGTCCGAGAAAGGCAAGTTCGTTGATGGGGAGGACTATGCCAACATCAGCCCGACATCGCTGGTGCCGACCCTTATTCTCGATGACGGCAACAAGCTGACCGAAGCGGCCGTCATCATGCAATATCTGGCAGCGCAGGTTCCCGAAAAGAACCTTGCGCCGGATGAAGGGATGTTGCACTGGCGACTTCTGGAAGTTCTCAATTTCCTGTCGACGGAAGTTCACAAAAATTTCACGCCGTTGTTCAATCCTTCTCTTCAGGCCGACGCCCGGCAGCTGTTTGAAGATCTGTTGAAAAAGCGTCTGAGCTATCTTGCGGAAAACATGATCGGTCAATCGGGGTATCTCGTCGGCGACGATTATACGATCGCGGATGCTTACCTCTTCACGCTTCTGGGCTGGGCGCAATTCCAGAAAATTGACCTGGGTTTTGCTCCGGCGCTGGGAGAATATGCCGGTCGTATCGGTTCTCGTCCCGCAGTGATCCAGGCATTGAAAGACGAAGGCTTAGCGTAAAACAACCAAAGAGCGCGGCCCTCGCCACGCCGGACTTTGACCATGGTTCGCAGGGAGAAACCAAATGAAACGCATACGACATACCCTATTTGCAGCGCTCGTCGCGCTATCGTCGCCGGTGGCAGCACAAACTGTCTCGTTCGCGACGTCACCGCAAGGTTCTGTGTGGAATACCATGGCAGGGGCCATCTCGAACGCCGCGCGCGGCGAGGGCCAAAACATCATCGTGCAGCCTTTCGGCGGGAATGCCATCACCATGGAGGCGCTCGACAGCGGTATTGCCGAATTCACGCTCAATGACGCCAACGATGTCTATACAGCGGTCACCGGCACTGGCGACTATACCAGGGAAATGCCGAAACTTCGGATCGTCGCGCAGATCAATACCTTCCCGGTTGGGCTTTTTGTGCGCGACGACTCCCACATCAAATCGCTTGAGGATCTGCGGGGCAAGCGCTTTCCGGTTGGCTGGAATGCCTTCCCCCTCAGCATTCCGTTGACGCAAGCGATCATCGCGACCGCCGGGCTATCGCTCGACGATGTCACGCCTGTTCTGGTTCCCGAATTGATCAGGGGCGCCGATGAGTTCATTGCCGGAAGGGTAGATACCGCGTTCTTCGCGGTCGGCGCACCAAAGGTTGCCGAAGCCAACGCCGCATTGGGGGGCATCCGATATCTGGGTATTGATGCCAACGAAGAAACCCTTGCTGTGGTGCGCAAATACCGCCCCTACTACTACTTCACCGAAGTTTCACCCAGTCCGGTGCGGGTTGGTATCACCGAGCCGATCCAGATGATTGCCTGGGACAATGTGCTCGTCGCAGGGGAACATGTCTCCGATGAAAGCGTGACGGCGATGCTGACCACAATCTTTGATCGCAAGGAAGATATCGTCGCAAGCTATCCCCCGCTCGCGTCCATATCGCTTGAAACCGCCTACCGTGAGTATTCCGGACTCGAATACCATCCCGCGGCGGTTGCCTTCTTCGAAAGCCGCGGCGTCGAACAGGTGCCTCAGAAATAGGTCCGGCCATTTAGGCTCGCTTTTATAGGACACCGACAAGATGTCTTCCATGGACCAGACTATCATGACTCCCGCAGAACGGGTTCGGCGCCTTGTCGTGCCCGTTCTCGCCGCGCTTCTGACATTGGCGGCGTTAGTGCAAGTTGCGAATGTACCGTCAATGTTGGGATACCTGTTCTATACCGAACAGTTCCTTGCTGTGGTCCTTGCCCTTGGACTGCCCGTGGTATTTCTTGGCAAGAGCCGCGATGGCAATCGGACGATACCGCGCATACTGCTCATAGCCTCTGACTGGATCTTTGCGGCGCTGAGTTTCGGCGCGGCGTTTTACCTCGCGCTGCGCTATCCCGAACTCGGCAGCGCTTGGCTCGCGAAACCGGTTGATGCGATGGTGGTGGCCGCGCTTCTGTTGCCGCTGGTCCTGGAAGCGTTACGTCGCACTACGGGCTGGACGCTTGTAATCCTCGTGATGCTGATGCTCGCGATCGGGCTGTTTGGGCATAATCTGCAAGGCACCCTGCAAACCCGTCAAGTCGATGCGGATCGGCTGTTTCTCTATCTCATCTTTGACGCAAACGGCCTCCTTGGCCTTACGTTGAATGTCGCGGCGACAATCGTGATCGCTTTTGTGTTCTTTGGCGCGCTGCTGATGCGTTCGGGTGGGGGAGAGTTTTTCAACGATCTTGCCAGTTCTTCCATGGGCAGCCGTCGGGGCGGTGCGGCAAAAGTGTCTATCATCGGTTCCATGTTGTTTGGAACAATTTCGGGCGTGGTGGTTTCAAACATCGTCGCCACCGGGGTCGTAACGATCAAATTGATGATCAATTCCGGGTTTTCGCGCGCCCGTGCCGCAGCGATTGAGGCCGTCGCTTCGACGGGCGGGCAGATAGTTCCTCCCGTGATGGGCGCGGTTGCATTCCTTATGGCTGACATCCTTCAGCGGCCTTATTCCGAGATCGTCATTGCCGCCATTGTTCCCGCCTTTCTCTATTATCTCGCATTGTTCATTCAGGTGGACATTTCGGCGGCGCGCGACGGAATCAAACCTCTTGACCGCAGTCAATTGAAATCCCTGGGCGAGGTTATGCGCAAGGGCTGGCCCTTTACCCTTCCATTTGCCGCCATCATACTTGCGATATTCCAGTTTAATCAGCGAGCGGAATTTGCGGCATTGATCGGTTCGGGACTGGCCTTGCTGGTCGGTATTTATCCCGGCTATGGAGGGCATCGGATCAGGTTGCGCCAATTTGCCAGTGCGCTAAGTGAAACCGGACGCTCATTGACTGACATTCTGATGATTTCCGCCGCAGCGGGTCTGATAATCGGCATGCTCAACGTCAGTGGGTTTGGATTTGCGATGACGGCATCTCTGGTCACCCTGGGCGGCGAAAGTTTGTTTGCGCTGTTGCTTATAGCTGCCGTCGCCAGTCTAATTCTCGGAATGGGTATGCCGACGATCGGTGTTTATCTGCTGCTTGCTGTGCTGATCGCTCCGGCATTGGTGGGAACGGGTATTGATCCTATCGCCGCGCATCTCTTCATATTCTATCTCGGTATGATGTCGATGGTAACACCGCCAATCGGTATCGGCGCGTTCTTTGCCGCCGTCATCGCCAAGGCGCCGCCAATGAAAACCTCACTGGAAGCGGTACGGCTGGGATGGACAGCGTACATTGTACCCTTCATTTTCGTTTTCTCACCGGCACTGCTGCTCAATGGTGATCCGGTCGAGGTCGTCATTGCGGTCGTAACGGCCAGTCTGGGCGTCTATGCAGTGTCTGCCGCCTTTGTAGGCTGGATGGCGGGGCGGCTGAGCATCGGCATCCGCCTGCTTCTCGGATGTGCGGGGGCGGCGCTACTCATCCCCGCTGCGCCGGGTGACAACATGACGGTCGCACTCAACGCAAGCGGCTTCCTGCTGCTTAGTGGGCTGTTCCTGACATTTCGGGCGCGATCGCGTCATTCAGTGAACATCCCTGCCAATGTAACTTCGCATGAGGAATAATATGGCTTTCGTCTTTGATCCAATCCCCCAACCTTCAGTTGCCGTGGCGGGGAGCGATGATCGGCTGCCAGTGCGCCGCGTCTTCTGCGTCGGCCGCAACTACGCCGCGCATGCAAGAGAAATGGGCAAGGATCCTGACCGTGATCCGCCGTTCTTTTTCACCAAACCCGCTGACGCTGTCGTGGATTCCGGTGTCGCGGTGGCTTATCCTGCCGAGACCTCGAATTTTCACTACGAGGCCGAGCTGGTGGTTGCCATCGGGAAAGCTGGCCGGGACATTCCGACCCAGCACGCCCTGGACCATGTCTGGGGCTACGCTGTCGGAAATGATTTGACGCGCCGCGACCTTCAGCTTGCCGCACGCGAGCAGGGTCGGCCGTGGGATTGGGGCAAGGCCTTCGACTTTTCGGCAGTGATTGGTCCCGTTCATCCTGTCGCACAGGTTGGCCATCTCGGGCGTGGGCGTATCTCGCTGTCCGTCAACGATGTGCTGAAACAGGACTCGGATCTGGCAAATCTGATCTGGTCCGTTCCAGAGATCATCTCGATCCTGTCGCAGTCGATGGAGATGAAGCCAGGCGATATCATCATGACCGGAACACCGGAGGGGGTTGGGCCGCTGGTTCCCGGCGATCATTGCGTGATCGAGATCGAGGGACTTGGCAAGATCGAAACGCCCATCACCGAACGCGTGAAAGGACAGGCATGACACTTCGTCTGCACAATTTCTTTCGTTCGTCCACGTCGACCCGTCTCAGGGCAGCTCTGAACCTGAAGGGACTGGCATACGATTACGTTCCCTATGCGTTGCGGAAGGGAGAGACTCGCACGCCCGAGTTCTTGCGCCGTAATCCGCAGGGTCTGGTACCCGTCCTCGAACTCGAGGACGGTCAACACCTGACCCAGTCCCTCGCCATCATCGAATGGCTTGATGAAACCCATCCGCAGCCGGCGCTACTGCCCCGTGATCCAGAGGCCCGCGCCCGCGTTCGCGCGCTGAGCTACATGATTGCCATGGAAATCCATCCCCTGAACAACTTGCGGGTGCTGATGCGCGTTGGTGAGCAGTTCGGGGCTGACGAAAACGCGCAGAAGGCATGGTTCACCCATTGGGTGAATCTGGGCTTTGACGCACTGGAGGCCGAGCTTTCACAAAACCTTGAAACCGGCCGTTTCTGCTGTGGTGATGAACCGGGAATGGCGGATATCTGTCTGTATGCGCAGGTCTGGAACAACCGGCGTTTCGACATTCCACTGGACGCCTGGCCGACCATCGCACGTATCTATGCTGCGTGCGACGCCCTGCCCGCCTTCAGCGACGCCGCGCCATCAAGGCAACCCGACGCCCAGTGACTGGACCAGACATGACCTCCGGATAACTCCGGAGGTCATGCACAGCCGGCGAGAGCTTTGCGAACGCGACCGCCGGCAGACGCGCCGGGGATGCACGCGCCGTCTTTTGCAATCTCGATCAACGCGGACAAATCCACATTCGTCTGGATTCCACGCCGCTCGAACATCCAAACAACATCTTCGGTTGCAACATTGCCGCTTGCGCCAGGGGCAAAGGGACAGCCGCCAAGTCCGGCAAAGGCCGCATCCACGACGCGCACGCCAGCCTCCCAAGCAGCGTGGACATTGGCCAGGCCAAGTCCGTAAGTGTCATGGGTGTGCACAGCCCAAGAGCCCACTTCCGGAAATCGAGAGATCACGGCGTCGAATACCTCCCCGACTTGATCGGGAACCGCTTTGCCGGTCGTATCACACAGCGCGATCTCCGCCGTCGGAGCGAGCGGAATCAGTTGATCGAGCAACGTCAACACCTGTTCTGTTCCGATCCTCCCCTCAAACGGGCAGTCGAACGCTGTCGCTATATTAAGGCGCAGTGAAATGCCCGGAGGCAGGTCAGCGATCATCGCTGCATAATCGGACACCGACTCTTCCGGCGTACGACGCACATTGTTCCGATTATGGCTTTCAGATACCGACAGCACATAGGCAAGCGATCGAGCTCCAAAGGCCAGTGCCTGCCGCGCCCGAGACGCCGTGGGAATGAGAACCTGCCCGTGCACACCCGGCACGCCTTGGCTTGCGGCAATAACATCTTTGGCATCGGCCAGTTGTGGCACTGCCTTGTCGCTGACGCAGGACGTGATTTCGAACCGTTCCAGTCCGGTCGCAGCAAGCCGCTCTATGAACTGGATCTTGCGCTCTGTCGGGATAAAAGGAACAATTCCCTGAAACCCATCTCGGGGGCCAACTTCGACGATGGTGACCGGTCGCGCCGTCATGTGATGACCTTTTCCGACCGTAGCCGACCGATTTCCTGCGCCGTCATGTGGGCAAACTCGCGGAGGACATCATCAGTGTCTTGCCCAAGGTTTTGGCCGGCAAAACGAATGGCTCCGGGGCAATCCGGTAGGTGCGGCACGATTCCGGGGTGGAGGACCGTGCCCTGTTCGGCATCCGTGACCTTGCGGATCATACCGCGCGCCTGGAATTGCGGGTCCGCGACAATTTCGGCGGCGGTGTAAATCAGGGTCGAAGGAATGTCCGCTTCGGCGACTATGCGCGCCGCGTCGTTTGCGTCGTGCTGTCGGGTCCATTCCGCTATGGCTGCGTCCAGCCGGTCAGCCTGCGCCACGCGGCCGGAATTGGTGGACAGTTCTGGATCGGAGGCGAAGTCATCGCGACCGATCAAAGCCATCAGGCGACCAAAGAGAAGGTCGGAATTGGCAGCGATCAAGAGCCAGCGACCATCCCGCGTCGGATAGGCGCTGGTGGGTGCGGCGGTCGAAATGCGCGCGCCCGTCGGTTTCTTGATCTGGCCAAGCGCACCGTAAGCAGGCAGCATATCCTCCATCAGGCTCAGCACACTCTCGGTGAGAGCCACATCGACCACATGACAGGACGCGGATTTGTTCTCTGCGCGGCCCAGCAACTGGGCCAGCACGCCGATTGCAGCATAAAGCCCGGCAACCGAATCCCCCAACGAGACCCCCACCCTGACCGGCGGCAAATCGCTTGTCCCCTGAGGATGGTCTGTCAGGTAGCGAAGACCGCCGATTGCCTCGCCAATAACGCCAAATGCGGCGCGATCCCGTTCGGGACCGTTTTGCCCGTAACCCGAGATATGGGCGACCACAAGACCCGGGCGCAGCGTTTCGAGAACCTCGTAAGAAAGGCCAAGTCGTGCAAGCGCTCCGGGGCGGAGGTTTTCGACCAATGCATCGCAAGACGCGATGACTTTTTGGACGGCCTCCAGCCCCTCAGGGGACTTGATGTCGATCGCGACGGAACGCTTGTTGCGAGCGTGTACGCTCCACCATAGCGAGCGATCGTTCTGTTTCGCTCCCCAGTCTCGCGCGGGGTCTCCAGCGGGCGGCTCGATTTTTATGATCTCCGCGCCAAGGTCGCCTAGGATGCGCGTGCAAAATGGCGCCGCGATGTAATGCCCGATTTCCAGAATTCGAATACCGGAAAGCGGGCCGAAAGAATTGGGTTTCGGAGTCAACTTACGTCCTCGGGAAACTGTATCAGGAAACTTGTATCGACATTGAGCCGATGCCCTCGATCCACGCGTCGATGGAGTTGCCAGGAGTGACTGGCCCAACGCCTTCGGGTGTGCCCGTATAGATCACGTCGCCCGGATGAAGGGTGTAGAAACTCGAAGCCATTTCGATTAGTTCGGGAATACTCAGAACGAGATCACGCGTATTGGCCTTTTGCCGTACCACGCCATCTACAGACAATTCCATGTCGAGATTTCCCGAATCGTTGATCTCATCCGCAGTCACAAGCCACGGGCCGAGCACCGAGTATGTATCAATCGACTTGCGCATACTGCGTTCTTCGGACCCGCGAACCGTCATGTCGAGACCGATCGCGTAGGCGGCGACATGATCAAGCGCCTGTTCTGCTTTGACGCGGTCCGCGGTGCGCCCGATGATCACGGCAAGTTCAAGCTCGTGGTCCGTGCGTCTTTCGGGGAAGCGCACAGCAACCGCGTCCGAAGCGCCAATCAGGCTGCTGGTCGCCTTCAGAAAAAGCCCGACCTCCTGAATGACACGCACCTGCGCTGCATTGTTTTGATGGATTTCTTCCTGCTCGCGCGCTTCTTGCAGATGTTTGGTGTAGTTTACCGGCGCAGCTACCAGCTTGCCGGGATTGGCGACCGGCGGGTGCAAACGAACATCGGAAAGCGGCTTGCGCGCGCCGGACTGGCTTGCTGTTTCAATCGGCGTTTTCAGTTCGGACAAATGCGAAATGAGCCGGTCCTGCCGTGGCAGCGGATACCGCAGCGGGGCAAGTTCGTCGAGTGCCGACGTGACATCGATGACAGTTTCACCGTCGATAAGGCCGATCCGGTCCTCATCAAAAATGCAGAGTTTCATGTAGTTATCTTTCAGCCAGCGGCTTTCGATGGCGCTTCGGTGTTCGCGTCACGCGAGGCGCAGCGGCAGGTCGGCGAGACCACGGAACCGCGTGTTGTGATTGAAATGCGCAGGTCCCGTCCGCTCTATGGTCTTGAACCGCCGCAGAACTGCCGGCACAGCAACAGATGCCTCAAGCCGCGCGAGGGGACGGCCAATGCAAACATGAATGCCTGCACCGAAACCCATATGATTGTTGGGCTTGCGCGCAAGGTTGAGCTTTTCAGGATTGTCGAACACCCGGTCATCCCGATTTGCAGAGGCCTGGCAAATTATCACCTCGGTGCCTTTCGGGATTGTGCCGTTTCCACTGTCGAGTTCGATGTCGCGCGTCACGCGGCGGCCTTGAAGCTGGAGAGGCGTGATAAACCGGACCAGTTCTTCAATCGCAACGTTGACGGGGACGTCGCCGTTGCGCATTTGCGCCATGGCTTCGGGGTCATCCAGAAGATAGTGGATCGATTGCGAAATCAGGTTGGTGGTGGTTTCGTGACCGCCGTTCAGTGTGACGATGCACATATGCAGAATTTCATCGTCGCTAACCGTGACGCCATTCCGCTGAGCAGCGACCATCGCGCTTAGCACATCGCTCATCGGGTCGATGTCACTGCTGCGCTGGCGTTTTTCGAGGAAGGGACGCAGGTACGACTTGAATTCCGCAGTGGCATCGTGCCCTTCCGCGATCACCTCGGCCGGGACAGCGGGGTTCAGCGGGAAAAGAACCTTGCGTCCGACGCCCTGGATATAGTCCGCATCTTCGACAGGGACGCCAATCAACTTGCAGATAACAGCAACCGGCAGCCGAAAGGCGAAGTCCGACACGAAGTCGATATCGCGTTTTTCGGCGACGACATCGAGATATTTCTCAACCGTTTCTTCGATAAAGCCCCTCACGGATTGAATGGACGCCTGCGAAAAAAACGGGTTGACGATGTTGCGCAGCCGGTCGTGATCCGGTGGATCGCGGAAAAGCATCGTGGATGTGTGATGCTCAAGAAGCGGACCTTCGCCAAACCGCTGGCCGAATTGTTCCCCTTTGAACACCTCTCCGCTGATGTCGCGCCAGACCTGCCGAACATCTGCATACCGGGTCAGCAGCACGCTGCCGTCGGAATTCCAGTGAGCGGGATCGGCGTCGCGTAACAGCCGAAAATAGGGATATGGATTTTCGAAATACTCGTCCGGTACGTTGAGCAAGTCGAAGGATTTTGCAGCGTCTGTGTCCGCTGTTTCTGTTTTCAGGGTCATATCTCAACTTTCTTGCCGTTACCCCGGCAATCTAAGGAGGCGTGGAGCGCCCGAAAAGGCGCTCCAGATCAGTGTCAGCTGAACGGATACTGTTGTTTGGGCGATTCAATTGTCAGCCACTTCAGTTCCGTGAATTCTTCGATCATCGCGCGGCCATCGAAACGGCCCCAGCCGCTATTGCGCGTTCCGCCGTAAGGTGCCTGCGGTTCGTTTGCGACGGTCGCGCCGTTGACGTGCACCGAACCGGTTTGGATCCGCATAGCAACGTCGAGGGTTGCGGTGATATCGGTCCCGTGGACCGCCGCCGAAAGACCGTAGTTGGGATCGTTGGCCACCTTCACCGCTTCATCGTTGTCTTTCACGCGAATGACTTGTAGGACAGGGCCAAAGGATTCCTCGCTGTAAATCTCCATGTCTGGTGTGACATGGTCCAGAATTGTCGCGGGTATGAGTGTGTTCGCAGCGCGGTTACCGGCTTTGATCATGGCACCTTTTGCGATGGCGTCGTCAAGCAGGGCGTTGATACGGTTCGAGGCACCCTGATTTATGACCGGACCGAGTGCGCAGGCACCTTGGGTGCGCTGGTCACCGGTCACAAATTGCGAGACGCGGTCGGCAAGCTTGGCGACAAATTCGTCCGCAATCGTCTCGTGCACGATGGCGCGTTCGGTGCTCATACAGATCTGGCCCTGATATAGGAAGCCACCGAAAATCGCAGCGGTTACGGCTTCGTCTACATCCGCATCGGCCAGAACGATCAGTGGAGACTTGTCGCCGAGTTCCATTAGGCTGCGCTTGAGATGCTTGCCGCAGCTGGCGGCAATGATCCTTCCAACGCGTGTCGAACCGGTGAAGTTCACCCGACGCACGCGCGGATCGGCGATCATCGCCTCGACCAGTTCAGGCGCTTCCTCGGGCTGGTTAATGATCATGTTGACCGAGCCGGCTGGGAAACCGGCGGCTTGCACCGCTTCGGTAATTAGAAAATGGACCCGCGGGGATGTTTCCGAAGCACGGAATACCACCGTGTTGCCGCAGACGAGCGGATATGCGATGGCGCGGGCCGCCAAAACGATCGGACCGTTCCAAGGCACAATCGACAGGATCACGCCAACCGGCTGCCGGACGGTCATGGACATCGTGCCGGGCTTGTCGGATGGAATGGTCTCCCCCTGTATCTGTGTTGCCATAGAAGCGGCTTCACGAAAGACGTTGGCGGCGGCCATGACATTGAAACGGGCCCAAAGTTCGCCTGAGCCGACTTCATCCTTCATTGCTGCCACAAAGTCGTCGCCGCGTTTCTCAATCTCGTCGGCCGCCCGCAACAGGAGCCCGCGGCGTTCGCTGGGGCCGGTTTGTGACCAAGCTTGGAACGTACGATCCGCCGAGGCGATTGCGGCGTCCACATCCTCACGCGTCGCGGCGGCGTATCGCGTGACCGTCACTCCATCAGCGGGAGAGGCCCGCTCAAACGTGCGATCTTCGCTAGCCGGTGCTTCTTTGCCGTCGATTTGAAGCAAAACATCCGTCATAGTATCCTCCATTCTGTTTCTTTTGCGCGATCGCCCAGTTCCATCCCGGGTGTCGGGCATTTATCATCAGGCAGCGCCCCGGACCTCAGACTTATCCGAACTTCTCCACCAGTTCTGCGCCCATATTGGGAGACATGAAGCCCCGCATTCCGATCCCGCCGTCGAAGTTCAGGACCGTGCCCGTCGCTGGGCCATTATCGTTGCGGTCGGCAAAGAAGACATAGGCGCCGGCGTATTCTTCCGCATAAAACGCTTTTTCCAGGGGCAGGATTTGTTTCATCAAATCATCGAGAGGCAAGTCGGAAAAGCGGTTGTCCTCTTGGGACAGGCTGGAAAGCCCTGCCAGATTAGATCCGCCAATGCCGCCGGGCGCGACACCGTTTACCCGAATGTGTGGGGCCCATTCATGTGCCATCTGTTTAATCATGCCGACGACACCGTGCTTGGCAGCCGTGTAGAGAACTCCTCCTCCGCCAGGATAGAATCCAGCGTTTGACACGGTAAAAATCGCATTACCTTTGCTCTTGTAGAGTTCGGGCAATGCGGCCTTGGCGGCAAGAATGTAACCATTAAGGTTAATTCCGATGAGCTCATCAATCGCGTCCGCAATCTGGTCGTCGTCGGCGCTAGCAAGCGTTGCGTTATAATCCCACACGCCAGCGTTTCCGATAAGCGTATCGAGTTTTCCAAACGCTTTCACACATTCGGCAACAGCATTTTTGTTGTCGTCCATGCTTCGAACATCGCCTGCGACGCCGACCACGGCTCCCTGATGGGCGGAGACCACCTCTTCAATACGCTCGTGAGAGCGATCAAGGATAGCGACACGCGCTCCTTCTTTCACGAACCGTTCGACGATCGCCTTGCCGAGTCCCGACCCGCCACCGGTCACGAGCGCGACCTGATCCTTCATACGCATAGTTTATTCCCCCTCTGTGACTTTTTCTTCTTGATAATCTATATAGATGTTTTCGTCCTCGATCTTGACAGGAAACACCTTCAACGCCTTGCAAGCGGGAAGTGCTGTTACTTCACCGTTACGAACGTCGAATTTCGCCATGTGCAAAGAGCACTCGACGATATGTCCTTCGAGATAGCCGTCGCATAAAGACCAGGTGTCGTGCGTACAGGTGTCTTGAACGGCGTACACCGTCCCGGACACCTGACATACCAAGATCGGCTCCGAGCAGCCGGTGTATTGGACCATTTCACCCTCTGGCACTTCTGCCAGAGGGAACGTTTTGTGCCATGCCATTTATTTACCTTTCAGCTTAGAAAAAGAAGCTGATGTTATTCGACAGCACGGTGCTTTGATCCAGCAGAATCTTGCGCTTCACAACTTCGAACCCGCGCTCGTCGTCCACCCGGCGGATTTTATCCTGTCGTTCTGCCGAGAAAATATCAGCCTGGCGTTCCTGACGGTTGCGATAGGTTATGACCGATGTGCTTACGTCGTACTCGCCTTCTTCCGCACCTTTCCAGATCAGGACGTTGCTGACGATATGCCGCAACCGAGAAGCGGGGTTCTCAGACCAACCCACATCCGACATGATTTTGCGGATACGTCCCTCAAGCATGTTCCAGTCGTCGAAGAAATGGGCGAAACCGTTTTTGTCGGTGTATTCCTTTTCCGTTTCTCGCATGATTCTCGTCGTGCGGATTGGCGCCCAGTATTCAATTTCCTTCGACATCAGAGTGAACCAGCTCTCCCAGTTCCTGTCTCCCATCAGCTTTGCTTCCCAGAAGTAAAACTGTTCAATTTCTTGTTGAAGTTCGACTGAAACCGGTGCGGGTTTCACCGAGAAGTCGTTCTTGGTAATGATGTCAAGCATTGTGCCCTCCCTTCAGCTTGCCAGCAGACCCATCTTTGGGCCTGCCGTTTGCTTTCCATGTCACTCAGCTGCCTTCAAAGTAGGCACAGAGTCGAGAAACGAAAAATCCGAGGTCGTCAACATCCGCGCCCAATGAGCGTAGATATTCCGCGCGGCTTCCTCGCCATATGTGTCGGCGAAGCTCTTTCCGGGGTAGCCGGGTTCCGCATCGCGTACCGTATGATCCGACATCTGGATGTTGAACTTTTGCTGTTTGGCGACATGACCGCGCAGGACGTGCTGGATGTCATTCCAGTTCTCGCCGTCATCCTGTTCGAACACACCGCCGGCCGAGAAGGTCCGAACGTTGTGACGGGCCCATTCCTGCTTGATGGCGTCGGGCGCCTTTTTGTCAACAATCGTAAAGGACCAGATCTCCATCTCGTGGGGGCCCCTCGGCTGCCACATGCGCACCGTGTTGATCCCGGTCAGGAACGACAGGTTCGGGAAGACATTCATGTGACACAGATTGATGTCAGCTCGCTCTTTGCCAACACGCTCCACGGCTTCCGGGTAGCTCGTCTGTGTGAGATACTCGGTGACGGCGGGTCCGACGATGACCTGATAGAACATCGGGTTGCGCAGGAAAAGCCCGCACGCATGGCCATTGCCGATATACACATTCAAGCCGTCAGTCGGCGGCTGCATCTTGGTCAAGTCGGTGCCGGCCGGCGCCCCTGCCATGATGCCCGAAATGTGTGACGTGGTGCCGGCGTGATAGGCATCGCTGCCGAACTGCTCTGCCGCGAATTTCCAGTTGGCAGGGATGACCCACTTCTGGATACCATCGATCACCTCCGTTCCGCCTTCAACACGATCCAACATGGTGTCCATGTAGAACTTGGCGTCGCCGAGATAGGTATCGAGATCGGGTGCGCTCTCGTCCCAGTTGGCAAAGATAAGGCCCTTGTAGGTCTCGACCCGTGCCTGTTTCGGACCCCATTCATCCTTTTTCAGGGCGTCGTTGAAGGCCGCTGTCTCCATCGGCACACTGACGAGATTTCCCGCCGAGTCATACGCCCACCCGTGATAAGGGCAAGTGAACGCACGCGCGTTACCGGCGTCGACACGGCAGATGCGCATGCCACGATGCCGGCACTGGTTGAGGAAAACGCGGATCGAATTGTCTTTTTGCCTCACGACAACGACAGGGTCTTCACCAATGTATGCCGATTGAAAATCGCCGTAATTCGGAAGCTGCGACTCGTGTCCGACGCAAATCCAGGTACGAGCAAAAATCTTCTCAAGCTCAAGCTGATACAGCTCTTCGCTGGTGTAGATCTCGGGGCTGTATTTTCCGGTTTTGGTGTCGACGAGGTTTTTGATGTCCTCGTCGGTATACGTCTTGCTCGAAGCCGTATGGGGCGCGTTTGTCATGTCTTTCCTCCCTTGGTGATAACTTTGTGATCCGCCCCTCCAACAAGACGGATATGTGACCTACGATCTAGTATACATGTGGATGCGTCCCGCATCTCGATGAAGCGATCATTTCTGATTTCCGCGATCCTCTCTCCACAGACCAAGCTTTTCTTGTGCCACACGATCGGAGTAGGTGAAGAACACCGCTTCTCCGTCGGGCATGTGTTTGATCCATTTCCAGCTCGGCGCGACAAAGACGTCCTTGGGACCCCATTCCAGCACTTCGTCGCCGATCTGCGACTTGCCCTGACCTTCCATCACGACAAACACGGTTGCGTCCGTCGAGCGGTAGGGCGCGGTTTCGAACCCCTTCGGCAGAAGCTGGAGACCGGGGGCGATTGTCGGCATGGCCCATCCGCCGTCCAGCGGGTTCACATAGCGCATGCGAAATCCGTGGCAGCGGTCGGCATCTTCGGCCGACTTCAGCTTTTCTAGGGCCTCGCGCGAGCGATCATAGGGGTAGTTGAAGATCGGGGATGCCAAGCCCTTACGCTCATAGTCATAAGGCAGCATGTTCGCGGCGAAACGCGCGGTGCTGTCGCCGAGTGGGCGCGTGATGGGCTGCTCGTCTTCGCCATGCTCTTCGGCGAACGACGCGTCGAACAGTGACACCACCGCTATATCGAGACCATCAAGCCAGATCATCGGCTCATCGGAACTGTTGCCATGGTCATGCCAGCCCCAAGGCGGCGTGATGACGAAGTCACCGAAAGACATCATGGTGCGCTCGCCGTTCACGGCGGTGTGCGCCCCCTCACCGTCAAGCACCAGGCGAAGTGCCGACTGGCTGTGCCGGTGGGCCGGGGCGACTTCTCCGGGCATGACGATCTGAAGGCCGGCGTAGAGTGACGTGGTGATCCGTGATTGACCACGCAGGCCGGGGTTTTCCAGGACAAGCACGCGCCTCTCAGCTTCTTTCGCCGTGATCAGCCCGCCCGCTTCCAGCAGATAGTCCTTTGCAACCTGGAACCGCCAGACATGGGGAACGCAGTCGCTCTTCGGCTCGGGTGTAATGATGCTATTCAACACAGCCCAGAGCGGGGTGTAGGAATTGCTGTCGATCTTCTCGTAGAACGCTTTGCGTTCCGCCGTTTCTTCGGGTGCCTCTGTCAGCGACATTGGAGCCTCCTTCTTAGCTTAAAAGCGCAAGCCGCCTCAGAACTGAAATTCCGGTGTCGTCAACTCAATCCCCGAGATTTTGGGGCTCAGCTTTATCTGACATGACAGACGACTGTTCTCCTGCCTGTTGGCGGCGAATTCGAGCATCGAAAGCTCGTTATCCGACGGCGGATCAAGCTCGTTGATCCACTCTTCGCCCACATAAACGTGACAGGTTGCACAGGCGCATGCCCCGCCGCACTCGGCATCGATTCCGGGCACGCCGTTGTTCGAGGCGACCTCCATTGCCGAAGAGCCTTCCTGGCCATCAATCTCCCGACGTGTCCCGTCGTATTCGATGAATGCTACAGATACAGTCATATCCACCTCCCTTTCCTCTCAGCCATGAGTGATGCCCAAGCTTGGGCAGAACCCTCACGGCACCAATTCACTGCATATTTCCTTCAGGTATCGGAGTACCTGAAGCCCCCTGGTTCGAATTAGTATGCATAGTCACTAAAGTCCGTTGAAACTCTTGTCAAGGCACTTGAACCGGCCCTGTTTTCGCCCGGGCGCGCGGCCCGAACCATGACGGCGCGGGGCTCTCCTCAGACGGGAGATTTCAGCAGAACGGTGGTCGATCTTTCCCAAAAAGTGATGGTGACTGGCAGCTCCAGCCACGTCGGAATGGATCGTATGAACATCCACGAAATGCCGGAATGACGCTGCTCGGCTGCCACCCGGTCTTGCGGGCCTTACAGATCGGTAATGGTCCCCTCAGACACCTCTGCGGCCAGCCCCAGGGTTTCCGAAAGGGTCGGATGCGGATGGATCGTCAGCGCCAGATCTTCGGCATCGGCACCCATTTCGATCGCAAGCACAGCCTCGGCCAGAAGGTCTCCGGCATTTGGCCCGGTGATCCCGGCGCCGATGATTCGTTTGGTATCGGGGTCGAACAACAGCTTGGTGACCCCCTCATCGCGGCCCAGCGACAAAGACCGTCCCGAGGCCGCCCAAGGGAATGCGCCTTTCCGGACCTTCACACCCTTTGACTTCGCTTCGGCCTCGGTCATGCCGACCCAGGCAATTTCCGGATCGGTATAGGCCACGGACGGGATAACCCGCGCATCGAACACAGATTTTTCGCCGCAGGCCACTTCGGCCGCAACCTTGGCTTCATGCACGGCCTTATGCGCAAGCATCGGCTGGCCAACCACATCGCCGATGGCAAAGATATGCGGCTGATTGGTGCGCATCTGCGTGTCCACCGGGATAAACCCGCGCTCATCCACGGTTACGCCTGCCGCGTCGGCAGCCACCAGCGCTCCGTTGGGCTTGCGGCCAACGGCGACAAGAACTTTGTCAAATTCAGCTTCAAAGATGCCGTTCGGTCCGTCGAATGTGGCCACAAGGCCTGCATCAGTGGCCTCGACCTTGGTGACCTTGGTCTTCAGAAGGACGCGTTCATAGGGTGATGTCACGTTAACTGCCCTATTGTTGTTCGCGTCGCGATTTCTTCTTATCTGACTGCAATGCAGACATCGGCTATCAGCTACAAGCGCCATCGCTTTCCATCCCAGATTATCGCTCACGCGGTCTGGCTCTACATGCGCTTCAACCTAAGCCTGCGTGAGGTTGAGGAGATGTTGCTCGAGCGCGGAATTGATGTGTCCTACGAAACCATCAGGCGCTGGACGGTCAAATTCGGGCCTCAGATCGCCCAGAATCTGCGACGGAGGCAAGCCCGTCCGGGTGATGTTTGGCATCTGGACGAAGTCGTCGTGAAGATTGCCGACAGGCCATTCTGGCTCTGGCGCGCGGTCGATCAACATGGGGTTGTGCTGGATGAAATCCTCCAGTCCAGTCGGAATAAGCCGGCTGCGAAACGTCTGATGCTCAGACTTCTCAAGCGTCATGGCTTCGTGCCAAAACGGATTATAACGGACAAGCTGCGATCCTATGGCGCTGCCAAGCGCGACGTAGCGCCCGGTTTGGATCATTGGTCGCACAAGGGCCTGAATAATCGCGCAGAGAACAGCCACCTGCCGTTTCGAAAGCGGGAACGGGTGATGCAAGGACACCGATCACCCGGCGGCTTGCAGCGCTTCGTGTCTGTTCACTCAGCAACCCGAAACTGCTTCTTTGTCCCATCCTGCCGCCGCACAGCCTTAACCATCCGCTTCCATCGGTTGCAGGCACTTGATGTCTGGAAAACGGCTGCGAACATCGCCTGATCCCACTAACGCGATGCCTTCGCCGATTGCCGACAGGTTAACGTGACAACACCCGATCAGCTTCTCGGTGTTCTGATGATCCTTGCTGAAAGTGATGGGGCTTTCGGGTACCGGGCTGGCAAGCGAGGTATAGACGATGTGGTCGATACCCGCCTCGCGTGCGGCGGTGATCGCATTGGAATGAGCCGCGAGCCGTTTGCCCGGCTCCAGATCGTCGGTGGAGATGATCAGGATCCGCTTGCCGCCCGCGATGGCCGGACCCAGTGTTTCGGGCGCGTTGAAATCGCCTTGGCGAACATCCACCCCCTTGTCCCTGAACTCGGCGAGTTTGTCGGCGTTGCGCGTGACCGCGATGATCGGACCGGCGCCCGCCTCGATCAGTTGATCGATTACCTGGCGTCCAAGCTGGCCGGAGGCGCCTGTGACGATAAATGGTCCGTTCTGAAAGCTTGCCATGGGCGTATTCCTGTTCTTTGAGAGAGAGTCAGCCGTGGATGTGAACCTGCGCGGGGTTGGCCAGCTTGCCGCGGGCGAAGTCCCAGCTCGTTGTCAGGATTTTGATCATGACGTCGACCTCTGACCCATCGCGCGGCGCAAAGGCCATGACGGCATTTGCCGGGATGTGTCCGGCCGACGCCATCGGGTGCGGTTCGCCCCATCCCTTGGCGATGAGTTCATCGACCGCCGCCAGCGGCAGCATCATGTGCGACGAACCGTCATAGGAGGGATGCACATGGGCAAATTCGCGTCCGATCATGAAGGCTTCACGCGGGCCGCAGGCATGCGCCACCGGCAAGACCAGTGCTTCGGCGCCGGGCACCGAGATGCCCGACCGGCAGCGCTCGACGAAGGGCAGGGCGAAGGCCTTCTCCTTGAAAAATGCGTGGATCTCTGCCGAGGAGTTCTGCGACACCTGCTCATGCGGGGCGCAATCGGTGGTGTCGGGGCGCGGGCCCTGCCGCGGGGGAAGTTCGAAGCTCATGGTTGGTCCTATCCAAATCTGAACGCGCTTTCGACCGCGCCCAACACGTGATCCTCGAGGGTCTTCTCCCCCCGATCCGCAAGCGCAGCCCCGGCCACGACGTGCAACGGGATCAGATGTTCCTCGCGCGGATTGGCATCGCGTGCGCCGGGCGCCTGATCCCACTCGGCCAGCATGGCATGGCGCACTGCGGGGTCTTCATGGGTCACCGCACTCGTGAGCCATCGGTCAAAGTCTCCGCCGTTCACCGGGCCGTCCGGTCCGCCCCTCATCGCCCGCATCATCTTGCCCATGTTATGATAGGTATTGCCGGATCCGATGATCAGCACCCCTTCGTCGCGCAAGGGCGCCAACGCGCGACCGACGGCAAGATGCGCCTCGGGGTCGAGATCGTCGCGCAGGCTCAATTGGACGGTGGGGATGTCGGCCTCAGGAAAAGCCACCTTTAGTGGAACGAATACCCCGTGATCGAAGCCACGCGCAGCATCGGCCCCGGTTTGGAATCCCGCGTCTTCTAAAAGTGCGCGTACGCGGGTCGCCAGCGCGGGCTCGCCCGGCGCGGGCCAGGTTAGCTGATAGGTATGCTGCGGAAATCCCTGATAGTCGAACAGCAGAGGCGGGGCGGGGTTGGTCTGCAAGGTAAAGACCCGCTCTTCCCAATGGCCCGAGATCACGAGGAGCGCCTTGGGCCTTGCCGGCAGGCTCGCAGGCAAGTCCTCAAGGAATTTGCGGTGCCGATCCCAGGCGTCAGGCGGGTTCCAGTCCATGAAGAAACAGGGGCCACCCCCATGGGGAACAAACAATGTCGGCTGCTTTTCAGTCATGTTGTCGTCCTTTTAAACCCAAGTCCGAGGCTATGGGCACCCCCGTGGCAACTCCGCAGCAGATCAGATTGGCGCTGCCGGAACTGCCGGTGCATAGGCCGACTTGACCGCACGCACGCGATTGGCGGTCAGCCACGAGACGATCAGGAGTACCCAGGTCGCCAGAGCCGGCGACCAACCCGGATCGCCTGCGCCCACATGGGCCCCGAAGGCGAGCACCAGATGCCAGAACATTGCCGCATAGGCCCAATCTGCCAGCACCGCCGAAGGGCGCCAGAGGATCACAACGGCACCGACGATCTTCAAAATTGCGAGTGGCCAGATGATGTATGTGGGATAGCCCAACACCTCGCGATACATGCCCGCGACCATGTCGTGGGATGAGATGTAGAAGGCCGCCGCACCCAGATAGACCAATGCCACAAGGCCGGTCGCGATCCAGTAGACATATTTTGCCACGTTGTCACTCACTGCCGCTCTCCCGGTTTTCGGCGGGTTGTTAGGCTGCCGTTTTCCATATAGTATCATTAGGTGCCTTGCTTCATCAGTTAAAGTAGGCACTTAAAAGTAACTTACTTTCGTGGGCTGCGAGGGCTATCCACAATGAAAAGCGTCCAACCAGCTTCCTGCCCGATGGAGGCGCTGCTGCGTGTCATCACGGGACCTTGGACGATTTATATCCTTTGGGTTCTGTCCGAACAGGGTCCACAGCGTTTCGGCGCGACCAAACGGCTGGTGCCTGGAATTTCCACCCGGGTCCTGACTGAGAGGCTGAGAATGCTGGAACATGCCGGCGTGGTCTGGCGCGAGCAGGCCATGACCATCCCGCCCGCTGTCACATACGGGCTGACTGAACGCGGCGCGGAGCTGCGCGGTGTGCTGGACACCCTTGGATCCATTGCACGCCGCTGGGAGGCGGAGGGTGCTTTCGACGGGACGGCACGCTCGGCGGAATGATGACGTCCGTCCTGTTCGCGGAATAATCCCGCGCCAGAAAGCACCGCGAACGGAGCACGGCCCGAAGCTCATGACGAATTGAAAGCCGCGTTGGGTATGCCTGACAGGCGGCACTCACTCCGAACGATCCGCCCAGGTTTGCGGCTTGCCGCCACATAAAAATCAATTTACTGTACCGACTAGACGGTACAGTCAAGTTTGAAATCCCGCAATGCTGCACAGGACAGGAAGAGCGAGATGCGCGAGAGAAAAATGGCCGAGGTTTTGTTCGGCGCGCGGGAGGTCTTCTTCCGGTGCGGTTATGAAGGCGCCACCGTCGATGCCATTGCCGCCGAAGGGAAAGTGTCGAAGGCAACAATGTATTCGTATTTCCCGACCAAGGAGCAGCTGTTTCTGAGCGTCGTGGAATCCGAATGCGGTCGGCTTGCGGAAGAGATCCTCCGACCCTTGTCCGCAGGTCCCGAGCCGCGCGCCCAGTTGGAAAAACTTGCCCTGCGCATGATCGATCTCGTTCTGGACGAAACCTACATCCGCCTTCTGCGGACGTGTATCGGTGCCACCGAGATGCTTCCCGAGGTCGGGGAGGTGTATTTTCGTGCCGGACCGAAACGGGCACGCGAACTCATCAGTAAAGTTCTGGAACGCCTTTCCCGGGAAGGCGCGCTTGAGATCGACAACCCCCCGCGTGTTGCGGATCACTTCATACATCTTTGCGTTTCTGGACTGTTGATGCCACGCCTGCTGGCCGTGCAAAGAACAGTCGAGCGGGACAAGCATGCGGCCGATGCAGTCACTGCATTCCTGCGACTCTACGGGAGCGGACATAGAGTAGAGCTCTGAACTGACCTTGCTTTCCGACAACGGGGCAGTGCTCCAAATCTCTCAATAAAATTGCCGAATGGACAGTGAATAATGACCATACAATCCAAAATGCAGGCAAAGAATGCGTCACCAAGGATCCTCGGCGCTGCGCGGGCAATTGCGCACAGAGAGGGCGCGGGAAAGATTACGATCGACGCCGTCGCGCGTGAGGCCGATCTCAGTAAAGGCGGGGTCTTATACAATTTTCCGACCAAGAGAGCGCTTCTTGCCGGGCTGCTTGATGAGATGCTCGCAGAACATCACGAACGCCTGGCATCAGTCCCGGAAGATCGCAGATCCCGCACCCTGCGTGGGCACCTGGAAGCAATCGTGCAAGCCAGAGCCGTCGATGACGACCTCTCGATGGCGATTCTCGCGGCTGCCGCGTCAGATCCGCGGCTGCTCGATCCGCTACGGGCTGAACTGACCGGCGACCTTGAGCGTATCCTGTCCGACACACAAGACACTCCGGGTGCTATGGTTGTCGTCCTAGCGATCCAGGGACTTCGGTTCCAGAAACTTCTGGGCCTTCCCGACGGTGGCGCGGATCTCAGGGGACGCGTCATCGAGCAATTGAGGGCCATGATTAATGAACTCGAATAGAGAGACACGAAGTTTGAAGCGGATCGTTTTTGTTATTGCGGTAGCGGCCGTGTCGGCCGTTGCCGTCCCGTTTGTTTCGCCGTTCCTGACCGATGTGCTGGCCCAGACCGCGACGGACACCCTGGAGGCAGAAGTCGATACAAGGCCTGCAGCGAACGTGGAGCGACCAGTCACGGTCGAAGTGACCCGTGCGCTCAATCGCGTCGTAAGTCAGTCTCGCACCGTTGCAGGCCGCGTTGAACCTGCTCGAACGGTGGACCTTGCGTTTCAGATACCCGGGCAGATCATTCGCCTTGAGGTTGAGCCCGGCGACACGATTCGCGAGGGCGAGGTGATCGCGGAGCTCGACCAAATCGATTTCGAACTCGCCGTCGACCGGGCTCAGGCGTCCTACGACCTGGCGAATTCCGAACTCGCGCGCGCCTCGGGCCTCGCCGATCGTGGCGTGGCGTCCGACGCGCGCCTCGACACGGCCCGCGCGCAGTTCTTCCAGGCAGAAGTCGCGCTCCGCGAGGCCGAGCGGCGCCTGTCCCAAACGAAAATCGTCGCGCCATTCGACGCGATTGTGGCGCGCACCTTCGTTGAAGAATATGTCAACGTCACGTCGACCGCGCCTGTCGCGCGTCTACAGGATGTCAGCGAGATGCGGCTCGTGATCTCCCTGCCAGAGGAACTTGCGGCCATTGCGCGGTCGGCACCCGATGCCTTCGAGATCGTTGCAACTTTTCCGGCTGTTCCGGGTTACACCGCGCCTCTGGTGCTTCGCTCGTTTGCGACCGATGCCGACCGGACGGCGCAGACCTACGACGTGGAATTTGCGATCACGGGTGATATCGACCCGCGTCTTTTGCCCGGAATGACCGCGGATGTGCGCATCTCCATCGCCGCTGAGGAAGATCGCCGGCGCTCCGTGATCGTTCCGGTTTCGGCGGTGGACACGACCAGCCGAACCGAACCGTCCATCTGGATCTACGAAGAAACGTCCGGCCAGGTCGAGCGTCGGACGGTCCGTCTGGGCCTTCCGATCGACAACGAGATCGTCGTTCAGGATGGCGTGGAGGCCAATGAATTGGTTGTTTCCGGCGGCTGGTGGCGGCTCAGGGACAATCAGACCGTGACAGTTTCTGGGCTCTGACCCCGGTTTTCGGCAGGACAAGAATAAAAACATGGCACTCAGCATCACACGAGCGAGCATCGAGCGTCCTGTGGCGGTCTGGCTCACCATCATCTTCTGCGTTCTCGGCGGCTATTGGGGGCTGAATACGGTCGGCCGCCTTGAAGACCCGAGCTTCACCCTCAAGACGGCACTCATCTTCGTGCCGTATCCCGGCGCCACGGCAATGGAGGTTGAAGAGGAGGTCGCAGACGTCGTCGAAAACGCGCTGCAGCAGATGAAGCAGCTCGACCGGGTGGAATCGAAATCGATGCCGGGCATGGCGCAGATCACCGTCGAGATCGAGATGACCTATGGCCCGGACGAGATCCCGCAGGTTTGGGACGAGATGCGCCGCCGCATCAGTGATATCGAGGGGGATCTTCCGGCAGGGGCGCAACCGCCCATCATCAATGACGATTTCGGCGACGTCTATGGCATGTTCTATGCGGTGACGACCGAAGGTCTGAGCCCATCGGAGCAAAGGGACTTGGCCACGACGCTGCGGCTCGGGCTGGTCACTGTCGATGGCGTCGCCAAGGCCGAGGTTCAAGGCCTCTCCGAAGAGGTGATCACCCTCTCGATCCCGTCTGCACGCCTCGAGAAACTGGGCCTTCCGCCGACCCAGATCCTGGGAATTCTCGCAGACGAAAACCAGGTGTTCTTCAACGGCGAGATCACCGAGGGCCCCGCCCGCATCGGCCTGTCCGTTCCGCCGGGCTATATCAGCCCCGAAGGCATAGAGGAGTTGCGGCTGGGCACGGCCGGAAATGTCGGCCAGATCGCCGTCAGCGACATCGCCACCGTCACACGGGAGGCGGCCGAACAGCCCAGCCAGATCATCCGGCAGAACGGCAAGGCGGCCTTCACCCTTGGCGTTTCCGCGTTGACGGACCGAAACGTGGTCGCTGTCGGCCAGGAGGTTTCAGCGCGGCTGGAACGGCTCAAGTCGGAGCTTCCCGAAAGTGTCGAGATCATTCCGATCTACGAGCAGCATGTCGTGGTGGACGAAGCCGTTTCAAGCTTTCTCGTCAGTCTCGGACAGTCGGTCGCGATCGTGGTCGGTGCCCTGATGCTGACCATGGGGTGGCGCGCCGGCCTCGTGGTGGGCGCGACCCTCGGACTTACCGTTTTCTCCACGCTGTTCTTCATGTCGGTGTTCGGGATACAGATGGAACGGATCAGCCTTGGCGCCCTGATCATCGCGATGGGTATGCTGGTCGACAACGCCATCGTCATCACCGAAGGCATGGTGATCGGCATGGCGCGTGGCAAAAGCGCGGAAGACGCGGCGGCCGAGACGGAATCCTCGACGTCCATTCCCTTGCTGGGGGCAACCGTTATCGGGATCATGGCGTTTTCCGGTATCGGGCTGTCGCCCGATGCGACGGGCGAGTTCCTGTTTTCGCTTTTCGCCGTGATCGCCATTTCGCTGCTATCAAGCTGGGTTCTGGCAGTCACGGTCACGCCGTATCTTGGCAAGCTGCTGCTCAAGGCCCCCAAGAACACCTCGGACGATCCCTACAAGGGCCCGTTCTACGGGATTTACCGCGGGGTTCTGTGGACGGCGCTGCGCGCCCGCATCCCGGTCGTTCTGACGATCATCGGGATCACCGTCTGGTCGGTCATGGCTTTCGCCCAGGTCAAGCAGGCCTTCTTCCCCGCCTCGAACACGCCTATTTTCTACGTCGAGTTCCAGATGCCGCAGGGAACCGATATCAACACGACCGACGAAGAGATGCTGCGGCTTGAGCGGATACTTCTGGATGAGGATGCTGTGACCGGGGTAACGGCCCTCGTAGGGCGGGGGGCAAGCCGCTTCATGCTGACATACAATCCGGAACAGGCGGATGCCAGCTATGGCCAGCTCATCGTCCGGGTTGCGGACGCCGCAACGATCCCGGCGATCGCGAGCAGGCT
This sequence comes from Sagittula sp. MA-2, assembly GCF_030126985.1. Lineage (GTDB taxonomy): Bacteria > Pseudomonadota > Alphaproteobacteria > Rhodobacterales > Rhodobacteraceae > Sagittula. Next base: position 39,130 of record NZ_CP126151.1, read on the forward strand.
CAACCGGGATTTGCCAGCCGAATTCCCCCACGCTCTGATCCGTGTCGAAGAAATCGTGTTCGGACCGCCGGCCGGTGCCGATGTTGCAGTTCGTTTCTCGGGCCCCGATCCGGTCGTCCTGCGCCAGCTCGCGGATGATGCGATCAGGATATACGAGGAGGCAGGAACCATCACCAATCCGCGCACCAATTGGCGGCAGCGTGAAATCCTTGTCGAACCCGTCGTCGACGAGGCACGAATGCGGCTGGCCGGCGCGACGCGCGGAGCGATTTCGGATACCATCCGCTATGGAACGTCCGGACTGCGCGTTGGCGACCTGCGCGAGGACGACGTGTTGATCCCGATCCAACTCCGGCTTCCCGAGAACGAACGCGACGGGGTCGACCGCCTTCGTGACCTGTCGGTATGGTCCGACGGGGCAGGGGCCTATGTCCCCATGGCCAACCTCGTCGAAAGGTTCGATCCCCGTCTTGTCGAGGCACTCATTCACAGGCGCGACCGAGAGCGGACAATCGCCGCCCTCGGCGGTGCCCGCAGCGATCTCACCGCGGATGAGGCATTCCGAAGCGTCCGCACCGAGATCGAATCCATCCCGCTTCCCGACGGTTATGCAATGGAATGGGGCGGCGAATTCGAAAGTGCGCAGATGGCTCAGGAGTCGCTTGGCAAGCAGCTTCCCCTGGGCTTCCTGGTCATGTTGACGATTTCGATTTTGATGTTCAACAAAGTCCGCCAACCGCTGATCCTGTGGCTCGTGGTGCCAATGTCCGTGACGGGCATGGTCCTGGGGTTGCTGTTCACCGGTCTGCCCTTCACATTTACGGCCCTGCTCGGCTTCCTGTCGCTTTCGGGAATGTTGATGAAGAACGCAATCGTTCTCATCGAAGAGATCGACTTTCTACGTGCACAGGGTGTGCCCGATTACAAGGCGGTGATCGACGGCTCAGTCAGCCGTCTTCGCCCTGTGGTGCTCGCCGCCGGCACGACGATCTTTGGCATGATTCCGCTTCTGCCCGATGCGTTTTTTGCCTCGATGGCGGTGACGATCATGGGCGGCCTCGCCTTTGCTTCGGTCCTGACGCTCGTCGCGGTTCCGGTGCTCTATGCGCTTCTGTTCCGGATACGGCCACCGAAACGGGACGCACAGTCGGACGGCCTAGCGGCGACCGCCTGACACAACGATCCTCCCTAAAATAGGATTTCGAGCCAATTTGAGGATAGCGGAATGGCCCAGAAAAAACAAAACCGGAGTGGATCGTCGCGAAGCTCCGGGAGTCCGACGATCCCAGGGCGCCTCGTGCGGTGTCCTATGGGACAAGCAGGTGGTGCGCCAGCGGCTGGCAGACTGCCAGACGAGGATCGCGGCGGGACGGCAGCTGGTCTATCATGCCGCAGGTCTGGACGCGGCGGGCCACGATTGCGTGCAAGAGGTCTCGATGGTCAAGGCCTATTGCGGCGAACTGGTAAACAGCGTGCTCTACGACTGCGTCCAGTTTCACGGCGGCATGGGCTATATGCGCGAAACCCCGGTTGAACGCATGTCGCGCGACGCCCGTGTTCAGGCCATCGGCGGCGGTGCGAGCGAGGTCATGCTGGAAGAAGTCGCCAAGCGCATGTGAGCTTCCCTATCCAGCAAATCAACGATCTACAGAAACAAGGACGAAACAGATGAATTTGGAAGCCACTCAACGCCAACCGGTCGCAAGACTGACCCGAGAGATCTCAATAATACTCATCGGCACAATACTTCTGACACTATCCGCCAAAATCGCGGTGCCGTTCTACCCGGTACCGATGTCAACACAAACCCTGGTGGTCTTGGGTCTCGGCCTTTTCCTGGGGCCGGTGCGCAGTAGTCTAGTTGTCGCTGCGTACCTTCTGGAAGGTCTGTTTGGCCTGCCGGTTTTCGCTGGCACGCCTCCCGCACCGGCGGGTCTGGCCTATTTTGCGGGTCCCACTGGCGGATTCTTGATTGGGTTTGCGCTCGCGGCGGCGGCTGCAGGATGGATGGTTCAAAAGCTGGCAGGGCTTCCGCCTTCAATCAGAGCATCTGTAGCGGTCCTCTCCGGTTCGATACTTATGTATTGCGCAGGGCTATTCTGGTTGGGTGGCTTTGTCGGCTATGGCGAAAAATTGCTGAACGCCGGGCTTTACCCGTTCCTGCTTGGAGACCTGACGAAGGCAGCAATTGCTGTAGTGCTGTATACAGGTTTCCATAATCGGGGTCACGCTTGACTGCTGGGCTTTGTTGCCTTGTTCCAGCGCCGGTTCTGACCGGCGCTGGACGCCAGCCCGAGGCTTCCAAAGCTATGCAAAGCAAAAGGCGGCTTTGCAAGTCCCAGACTTTTCACTGTCAGAAAGTGGTCGTATTCAATGACAAAACGCAGCATGTTTCACACAGAGCCGGAACCGTGTCGCGCGCGTGCAGAACAGGTGGCCGAGGGAATCCTGAGGATCGTTGCGAGCAATCCCGGGAAGATGACCTATCACGGGACGAACAGCTACATCATTGATACACCTGACGGTCGGTTCATTCTCGATCCGGGTCCAGCAGAAGACAGTGCACATTTCGAAGCAATTGTCGAGAATCTGGGAGGCAACCCGGCCGGAATTCTAGTGTCACACCACCATTCCGATCATTTCGGTGCCGTGCCGGGATTGCGCGAACGGACAGGTCTGCCCGTTTATGTTTCGCGTGCCTTTCCAGACGATGCATTTCAACCCGACGGGTTTTTGGAAGACGGGCAAAGGATTGCCGGTCTTACTGTCCTTCACACACCCGGTCACGCGAGCGATCACCTCTGCTTTGCGAGGCTGGATGGAGTGTTATTCACGGGCGACCACGTGATGAGTTGGAACAGTTCGATCGTCAGCCCCCCTGACGGCAACATGCGTGATTACTGCGACCAGCTTCAACGGCTTATTGATCGCGACGATAGGATCTGCCTGCCGGGTCACGGGCCCGTACTCCAGGATCCGCGCCCTTACATCGAACGGTTACTTGCCAACCGGATGCGCCGCGAGACCCAGATCCTCAAGCATCTCCTAAATACTTCCGATACAGTCCAGAATATCGCCGCTTCAGTCTACAAGAAATCTGACCCGCATATTGCAATGGCCGCCGAAAGGAATGTTGTGGCTCATTTACAGAAACTTCTTTCTGAATCGCGAGTGGCTCAGGAAGAAGGGATCTGGAGGGTAAATTAACATAAACTTGATTATGCGACGTTATACTTAGTGTTGCGATAGTATATTATTGTATGTATGCTGAACCCCTGTCACGGAGGTTCCTCAGCATGCGCCACTCAGTCAAGAAGCTCCTCCCCTCGGTCGCAGTCGCTTTGGCCGTGACAGGTCTTTCGCTGCCGGCACCCGTCCGCGCGCAGACATACCCGATCGATTGCGCGATCCTCTTGTGTCTGTCTGGCGGCTGGCCGGCTTCAGTGCCATGCGCCCGGGCTCGCGCCGAATTCATCAGGCGGATCACGCCCTGGCCGGTGGAACCCCCGCTTCAAATCTGGCGCTGTCCCATGGGCGCGTCACTTGAGACCGCTCCAGCAGCAGACAGTGCAGACCGCATCTTTGAAGCGTTCTTCCAGAACAACAGCACTGCACCGCGACAATATTTTCCAGCCCGCGATGCGGCTGACCCGATTGAGGTTGCTTGGCGCACTCCAGAAGCTCCAGATCACCTTGTTCCCGCCGACCGGGCCCTTCGGTTCGTTCAGGATCGCGCGGACATCGATATCAGCGGACCTGAGTTCAACTTCGTACGATCAATCCGAGTCTTTGATGTCCGGTATGCGCGACAGCACGAATCCGGGCGTGACGGCGACTGCAACCGTAGCACCACCGTGGTCCTCGGCACATACGGAACCCAAGGCGACTTCGCTTGGCGTAGGTCTTCCATCACCGCCCTACCCTCCGCCCATATCGGCCTCGAACGCTGGGGCCAGAATTGCCCTAGCATCTATCACCGTTCTGTCTTCGTCGACTGGCGTGACTATGAAGGGAACTACGGCTTTGAGCAGGTGAACTACTAGCGCCGACAAAGACAGCGTTGGCATTCATCCGTGTCGGCCCAAGTACTCGGAGTTACTCAATCACCGGTCGTTCGCTGCTGTCGATGCCAAGGTCAGCTGAGCGGACAGAGCGGACCTCCAACTCAAGCGTTTGAACGTCCGCCCCTTCTGAAATTTGAATCTGACAGCCCCTTACGCAATAAATCAGTCGATCAGGCAGGGATTCCTGACCTCTTCCGCGATCAGCTTGCGGAGCGCTCCTGTCGGAATCGACCCCATGAACACGGTGCGACCGACTGCGAAGGCAGGTGTACCAATAAAGCCGAAGACATCCGCGATTGCCGCCGTCAGGCCCAAACGGCGCTCGATAGCGTCCGACCGCATATCTTCAAGCAATCTGTCGGCATCCAGGTCGAGGTTTTCCGCAATCGCAGCGATGTAGCTTTCATCCGTCACGGCCGGGCTACGGATCAGGCGCGCGTGCATATCGCGGTATCGGCCTTGCAGATCAGCAGCAAGAACCGCGCGGCTGGCGGTAGCCGACGCGACGCCGAGGAGCGGGAGCTGGTGTCGAACAATGTGGAACGTGGCGGGATCACTCTCTTCGAGATCAGTGAGACGATCATCCATCACGCGACAGATAGGACAGGCGAAGTCCGAGAACATAGCAACGGGAACAGTATCGGTCGCACCTTCACCGAAGAAAGCGGCGCACGGATTTGTCCTGACAAACTGTTCAAGCTCGTTGTTAACGTCGGCTTCAGCCTCACCCATATCGAGGCCCGCAAAGATCGCCGCGCCCGGCGTGGATGCCCTGGCTCCCTGCAAACGCCGGAAGGGCGGAAGGTCGGGAATGTCTTCGAATGCAAAGTCCGGCCGACTTAGCGAGGCCAGATAAGGCGCACCCTTGACCCATCCGTAGATGGAGAGGGCACCGCCAGCCAGCAGTGCCCGTCGCTTCCAATCGGTTTTTCTTTCCATCAGCCAACAATCAGTCTGACCAACATGACGATGGCCATTCCCATCATCATCAGGTTTTCGGCAAGGCTTACGAACCCAAGCGGCACGTTCGCGCCTCCGCCCACGCAGGCGCATTTCAGTTCGCGCTTGTCGATGTAGACGGCCTTGAACACGCTGGCAGCACCCACCGTGGCGATAAAAAGCGCCGCAGGGGCGGCGAGCCAGGTCAGCAGCATACCCGTCATCAGGATACCCGCCCCCGTCTCGACCCATGGATAAACATAGGCATACGGCACCCACTTGCGCGCGAGCAGGTCGTAGTTGAGGAACATCGTCGTGAAACTCTCTATATCGCGGAGTTTCTGCATCCCCAGCAGGATCATCGAGACGGAGATGAACCATCCGAGTGTATGCCACGAGATCGTGCCGAGAAAGCCGATGGACAGCGCAAGCGCTGTCGCGGCGGCCACCGCGAAGAGGTAGATCACCGGTTTGTAGGTCGTCGCATCCGGGTCATGGCCGGTCAGCTTCTGGCGCAGGGCGTCATAGCCGCCGACCCGCTCACCCTCGATCCACACCTGCGGTGTCGTGGGAACGTCGAATTCTTCCTTGAAGGCATCGACCTCTGGGCGTTCGCGGAACAGGCGATCATCGACATCATAACCCTTGGACTTCAGAAGCCAGCGCGCCTTTTGGCCCGCCGGACACAGATGGTTCGGCAGGGCCATGCGGTAGAGAACGGCGGTCTTTCCGGTGGCGGCAGTTCCGGGATCGGTCGTTACGTCTGCGACGTCGCGGGTGTCCTTCGGCATGTCATAGTCTCCTTGCGCTCAGCGTCCGCGAGAGTTGCGGATGAAATAGACGATACCGGCGATCAGAAAGACGATCACGAGCAGGGAAATCAAACCCATACCGCCCATCATCCAACCGCTTCCGTCCATCATTTGATCTTCGTTCATCATGTCATTGCTCTTTTAAATCTATCTTCAGTTTTGAGGGCTGACTTCGACACGATCCGTGCCGGGAGCCGCGTCCCCATTGGCCTCGATATCCGCGATGTAGAGTTTCATCTCCTCGATCTCGCTGCGCTGCGCCTCGATGATCGCATCGGCCAGCGCGCGGACGCGCGGGTCGGAAATGTTCGCCCGTTCGCTGGTCAGGATCGCGATGGAATGGTGCGGGATCATCGCCTTCATCCATGCGACATCGCCCACCGTGTCCTGCGACCGGACGAGATAGACACCGGCGGCAAAGGCGATGGCTGCGCCAGCGAAGATCGCGATGTTGGTTTTCCGGTTGGAATACATGCCGAGCATGAAAGCCAGCATGATGATTGCCATCATCCCACCCATGTAAAGCGCCATCCACATCCGCGTTTGCGAGAAGAAAACGTGATCGAGCGCGTAGGTGTTGAGATACATCAGGCCATACATCACCACCGTCGAGGTGCCGATCATCGCGAAGAAACGGCCATAGCCGCCGCCTTTGCCCGTCTCGCTATCGTGGTGCTTGTCGTGTGAAACCATTGTAGTGTTGTCCTGATGTGCCATTGTCTGTCTCTTCAATATACCCATATGGGGTATATAACTGGAATGTCAGCCCTATGGTTCCAAGAAAGGGAGCGCCGCCGCATGAAGGCCAACAAGGAAAAGACGCTGGACCGCCTGTCGCGGCTTGAAGGACAGGTGCGTGGTGTCGCCAAGATGGTCGAGAGCGACCGCTACTGTATGGACATCCTGGCGCAGACGGCCGCGATCCGGTCGGCCGTGCTGGGTGTCGAAAAGCTGGTGCTGGAGAACCACGCCGAGCATTGCGTCGAGTCAGCGATTGAAAGCGGCGACCCGGAGGAACAGCGCGCCAAGTTCGACGAGCTGATCGGGCTCTTGCAGAAGGCGTCGCGGTAGCTTTTCTCAATCGAGCACCTGCCCGCGCCAAAGCATCGCGGCGAGCGCCAATGCCAGCACCACGTCTATCCCGAGGCAGAACGGCCCCCACCATCCCGGCGCGGGATTGGAGATGACCGATCCGGCGAACACATCGAATATCCCGTGCCCCAGCAGAGCTGCGGCGAGTATCCAGGACGAGGTGCGCGCGCCGATGATCGCCAGAGCCACGAAGCCCGCCGCGAGACCGGTATGGACGACGATTTCAAGAGTATCCCTGGTCTGGATCGCGAAAACCACGTAGAAGGCGATGGCCACCATGATGGTGGCCCAGGTTCCGCGCTGGTTCATTACACCGCCGATTGCCATCAGCGCCACCGTGACGCCGCCGAGACCGACCCCGGCCAGAAGGGGACCCCAGACCGTCACGCGACCTCGAACCAGCCCATCATGCCCGACGCCTGATGCGAGAGCATATGACAATGCAGCATCCACTGTCCCGGATTGTCCGCGACGAACGCGATTTCCAGCGTTTCGTCCGCCCCGATCAGAACGGTATCGCGCACGTCGCCCGGCGTGTTCAGGGCACCGCTGCGGGTCAGAACCTCGAAGTGATGGCCGTGCAGGTGGATGGCGTGCGGGAACACGGAGCGGTTGGTCATTTCCAAATGCACCGTCCGGCCCAACGCAGTGCGGAACATCGGCGCGTCCATCCCGTGCGCCACGCCGTTGAAGGCCCAAACCATGCCGTTCGAGGCCAGCTTACGAAAATCCATGACCTCGCCCCGGTATCGGGTTTCGAGCATCCCGCGCATCGCCCCGCCTTCCATCAGCAGCACCTCGCGCTGCGGATCGGATAAATCTGGGACCGGAAGGGTGCTCCATGCGGGGAGCGGCCGCACTTCACCCTCCACAGGTGCAAGTGGTTCACCTGTCGCAACGAAGGCCGCGACATCGACCCATTCTCCGTTGCCGGGATCGAGAAGCAGGGCCGTTTCCGTCTCAGGGTCTAGCGGCATGTCCATGACCACATCCGCCCGCTGCGCCGGTCCTAGCAGGATCGTTTCGACGTCGCGCGGCGGAACCGGATGCCCGTCCAGAGCAATGAGGCGTGACGAGAGACCCGGCATGGCCAAGGGCATGACCCGTGCAGTCGCGGTGTTTATAAGACGCAGACGCACGCGCTCGCCCGGTCGCATGTCCAGATCGGGATAGGCCCTGCCGTTGACCGTGACCGTGTTGCCCATTCTTCCATCATGGGCAGCGGCATGAAGATCGTCCCAGCGGTCTTCGACAATCGCTGCGTCTGCGTCGAGCAACCAGTCATCGAGAACCAGCGTCAATTCGCGGGTCGCCGCACTTGGCTCGCCGAGCCACGGGTCATTGTCCTCCACGATCAGGGGACCTGCCAGCCCTCTTGCTACTTGTTCGAAACCTCTGTCGTGGGAGTGATACCAGTAAGTGCCGGGATCGGGGGCCACGAAGTCATAGTCGAAACTCTCGCCCGGCGGCACCGGGGCCTGCGTCAACGGCGCGGCTCCGTCCATCGCGTTTGAGATGCGGATGCCGTGCCAGTGAACGGCGGTCGGTTGCGGCAGATCGTTGACCAGCCGGTGCCGGACACGCTCGCCCGCTGTGACGCGGATTTCAGGGCCGGGGATCACGCCCGCGCCCTCTGTCGCGTAGGCCCAGACCGGCGTGGCTGGGTATCCGGCGGGGGCGAGCTGTGCCGTGGAGGGCGCGGCCCGCAGGACCGGCAGAGCAGTATCAGCCAATGTCGAGCGAGGCAGAAATGTCGTCCCGCAAAGTGCGGCAGCGCCAGTCAGAAATGTGCGTCGTGAGATATTTGTCATCTTCGGTTTTCCAGTCACAGGTTCACCGGGGGCGTGGTGATTGAGGTCAGAGTGGCTGTCGCCAGCAGGATCAGGGCGACTGCGATGATTTCCATGCGGATTGAGCGGCGCAGGTTAGTGGAAGCCGTCGGATCGCCGGAGGCGAGAGCGGGCACGAGCCGGAGCTTGTTATTTGCGGCCAGCCCCAAAAGCCCGGTGACGACGATGATCTTGGCAATCAGCGTCCAGCCATAGGCGGTCCCGAACAAGCCGCCGAACGAGCCGATCATGAGCCAGGCAAAGGTCAGGCCAACGAGGACGAGGATCGCCACTGTCCCGCTGGCAATCGTGCCGAAGCGGTGCAGCAGGGCCGCACAGCCGGTCAGGCCCGCCGCGCGATGCAAAGGTGCCAGAGCGCCGATCCAGAAGGCCGCAGCCAGCAGATGCACACCCACGAGGGCCGCGAGAAGCCAGCGCGGATCACCAAGCGAATGGCCCACCAGCGTGTAGGATACAGCCACCAGCAAAGCGCCTAGAAGGCTTGCCGTCAGGCCGAAGGTCCCCTCGATCAGCACAGCGAGGATCAGCAGTTCACCCGCCCCACGCCAGAGCGCCGCCGTGCCGAGCGGGCTGTACCAGACGAGACCGAGCATTATGGGATCGACCGCGCCCTCAAAGCCCATGCCCGAAATGCGGGCAGACCGGATACCGAAGCGCAGTGCCAGCACGGCGAGACCGAGCAGCGCCGCGATCACAGCGAGCTTTCGCGCGAGGCGCAGCACGTCATCCGGCGCAAATCTAAAGACCGCGACGAAGAGCGGCCCGCCCATGGCAACCAGCGCCGCTGCATATCCAGCAGCTTTCGCGAGGATTGCCAAAAGCGCCCAACCGTCTATAGGGGCCAGCCCGTCCAACGGTCAGTCCGCAACTGTGAAGTCGAAGCTGCCCTGCATCGGATGGCCGTCAGAAGACAGCCCACGCCAATCTACGGTGTAGGCCCCGGCGGGCACATCTTCGGGCGGCATGGCCCGAAACTCCGTCACTGGATCGAGGCCGGTTTCGCGGGTGACGTCCAGTTCTCCGTCAGGACCGCTTAGGCTAATGGCGGTGACACGCATTGGATCATCGAAGCGCAGTTCGATAGCCTCGACCGTTTCGACGGTTGCCCCGTTCGCCGGGGTCGTGTCTTCGGCTTTCGAATGGGCCAGTGCGGCTGTCGCGGTCCCCAGTGCGGCCGCAAGGGCCAGAATAATTTGCTTCATTGTCTGTTCTCCATTTCGTCATGGCGTTCGCGAATTGCCTGCGGCCATGTCGATTTAATGTAGCTGAGGACGGCGATGATCTCGTCGTCCGTCAGAACGCCCTCATAAGTGGGCATGTTGGATTCGTAGTCGGGATCGCCGATCAGAGCGCCGGTGCCGTATTTGGTCAGCCGGAACAGCGTGTCGCCGTTATGGTGCCACGTATGTCCGGTCTCATCGTGGGGCGGCGCGGGAAGCCGCCCATCCGGGCCGGGCGACCGCCAGTTCGGCTGACCTTCGAGGTTCGCACCGTGGCAAGACGCGCAGTTCTCGGCGTAGATCGTCTGTCCAAGGGCCACCACGTCCGGGTCGGATGGCATCAGCACGGTCTGGGCCGGTGCCGAGGTTCTCCACCCGAAGGCGAGGACAGCGGCTCCCGCAAGAACCGCTGTCCCCAGACCGAGCGCCATAGTCCGGTTCACAGACCGGCCTGATAGAAGACCTCGCCCTCACCGGTGTCGCCACCGAAGGCCAGCACATCATACTGCGCGGTCGGGTCGTTCCCCATACCGGGCGAGCCGCCGGGCATTCCGGGGACCGCGATCCCGTCAATCTCGGGACGTTCTTCTAGCAGCTTGGCAAGGGCTGCGAACGGCACATGGCCTTCGACTACATAGCCGTCGATCATTGCGGTATGGCAGGACCACATCGTGCCCGGCACATCGTTTTCCAGCTTTATGCTGGTGACATCGCGGGTGTCCGTGACCTCGATGTCGTAGCCTTCCTCGCGGGCCAGGGCGACCCAGGCACCGCAACAGCCGCAGGTCGGGCTTTTGGTCACGTGCATCGTGCCGTGATCGGCCATACCGGAATGATTGTCGGCATGGGCCATACCGACCGCGCCGAAGGAGGCGAGGCCAAGCGAAAGTGCTGCGGCAGGGGTGAAGGCGAGTAGTGTCTTGATAAATTTCATGTCTTTTCCTCTCGACAGGAATACGCACGGGCTCTGCCCGTTCTGGTGTGATTGCAACGAAGGGACCGCGATACGGGGAACGCGGCAGGCATCACGCAACGCGGGGCGGGTCGAGAGGGCCGGACGACTCGATGCCCGTTAGCAGCAGGCTTGCGACGACGAAGACATCCTCGCACCTCGCAGAGGCGTCGTCATGGTGGCCTGCACCGGGAAGCAGCGCGGGAAGCGCATGGCAGGTCTGGGAGCGCTCAGAGCTTTCTGAACAGCAGACCGGCTGATCGCCGGCCACTTCATCCATCGCAACGTGGCTATGCTCGACGACAGCCGCATGGCCCGCATCCATCGCCCCGGAGATCGAAGCGGACAGCGCAACCAAGACAACAAGAAAAAGCCGGATCAAAGTCATGGCACATACCTACATGGGGTATGAGGATATTTGCAAGCTGCAAGCCGCGATACATCCTGTCGCGGGCGTCAATGCGCGTGCGCATCGTCCCCAACCGCCATCATCAGATGATGTTCGCGATGATGATCCTGGCTCGCCATCAATCCGAAGAAGCCCAAGCCCTTAATCCGGGCAACAACGGCCGGATCGTCGCTGGTGACGCGCAACTCGACACCGGTTTCGACTTCGGCCGCGTCCACTGTCCAGCGATCATCCCGTGCGAGTTGCGCGGCATGGGCCGGAACCATGCGGCGAAGCGTGGCAATCGTTTCCAAATCGCCGGTCGCCATCATCAACAACCCGTCCAGCAGGTCCGTTTCCGTCACGACAGCATCCGACACGAGCCGGTCCATATCGACCAGATGTGCCCGTAGCCCCGCGAGATCGACCCGAGACCAGTCCGTGTCGGCATCGGCTTCCAGCACCCGCACGACTTCGGAGAGCGCCGCGAACGCGCCCTGACCCGGTTCGGTCAGAACTCCACGGTCGGCAGTGTCAGCCGGACCATGTGCGGCATGATCCATCCCTGCATCATGATCGGTGTGCATCGTTTGCGCCAATGCAATGGCCGCGCCGCCAAAAATGGCCGTTGCAGCCAGGATCACGTTCAATTTCATTCCCGTTCCTCACTTGAGTTTCATCGTACCCTACCGGATGTGTCCGAATGCGCGTATGATTTCTATCATGTCTGAATGGCAGCATATATTTGATGGCGCGCCATTGCGTGCGCTCGAGCAAGGAGCGGTCCTGTTCCGGCGGGAAGATCGGGTGAGGTCCATGTATCTGGTGCGATCAGGCATGGTCGCGCTAGAACGCCCGATGAACGACGGAACGTCACTCACCCTCCATATCGCGACGGCCGGGCGCTGCGTTGGCCGAAGCCTCCCTGTTCGCCACGAATTACCACTGCGATGCGGTTGCGCGCACACCTTCCCAAATTGCGACCATGCCCCGTGCCGATTTTTTGGCTGCACTGCGAGATAAACCGGACGCAGGCTTTGAGTCTTATCAAACCCACGCCCTAGAGGTCCAGGCTCAGCGGGCAAGCATCGAGATAATGCGCCTGCGCCGCGTCTCCGACAGGCTGGACGCATGGCTGGACCTTCACGGAGAGCCGGAGAAGGGCGAGTGGATCAGGGACGCGGATCAGATCGGTGTTTCTCCACCCGCGCTCTATCGCGAGTTGGCGCGGCGACGATAACTCACAGCATTTGCGACGTTTCGTCTGGCAGGTCGTGCGCACCGATGCAGAGCCTGTGATCCCCCAGAACCTCGATAACGCGACACTTTCCTGCATGGCCTGGATCATCCGCGTCGGCCATCCGCACCAGCTCTTCGCGAAGTTGCGCGAGAATGGTCAACCGTCTGTCCACGGCCGCGAGCTGCTTCCGCGCAATTTCGTGGGCGGGGGCGCAATCCTTTGACGGGACTTCGGCCAGTGCCATCAGATCGGCGATGTCATCGAGACCGAAGCCCAATTCCCTTGCGTGGCGCAGGAAGGCGAGCCGTTCGAGCGCCGCTTCATCGTAGCGCCTCTGCCCGCCTGTCGTGCGCGCCGGTGCCGGTATCAGACCTCGGCTTTCGTAGTAGCGGATCGTCGTGACCTTCACGCCCGTCCGGCGCGACATCTGCCCGATGGAATATTCTTTCATGTCGCCCCTTGAACCTACAGTCGCTGTAGATCGTATCTATCCTGAAACGATACGAATCGAAAGGAGTTGCCGCTATGGGGCACGGCCACCATCATCACGTCGATCCCGACGCAGGCGACCGCAGGGTATTCGCCGCCATCGCGGTCAACATGGGTCTGACGGTCGCGCAGATCGTGGGCGGCATCGTTTCCGGTTCGCTGGCGCTTATCGCGGACGCGCTGCACAACTTTTCCGATGCGATCTCGCTCATCATCGCCTTCGCGGCCCGGAAGATCGCGCGGCGACCGAGGGATGCGGAAATGACGTTCGGCTACGGTCGGGTCGAGGTCGTCGCCGCGCTCATCAACTACACCACGCTGATCGTGATCGGCCTTTACCTGCTTTACGAGGCCGCGCTGCGCTTTGCCGACCCGCCGCCCGTCGAAGGCTGGCTGATCGTCGTGATCGCCGGGATCGCACTGATCGTGGACGCGGTGACGGCGGCGTTGACCTACGCCATGTCCAAATCCAGCGTGAACATCCGTGCGGCCTTCCTGCACAACGTGGCCGACGCGCTCGGTTCCGTCGCCGTGATCGTCGCGGGCACGCTGATCCTGCTCTACGACTGGCGGCTGATCGACCCGCTCGTGACGGTGCTGATCGCGGGCTACATCCTGTGGCAATCGTTCCGCGAGATCGGGCCGGTAATCCGTATCCTGATGCTCGGCTCGCCACCCGAAATCGAGACGGAGGCGGTTTTGGAGACCGTGCGCGGGATCGACGGCGTGACGGGCATCCATCACGCGCATTTCTGGCAGATGGACGAACACCGTGCGGCCCTGGACGCGCATGTCGTCATCACCGAGGGCCGCTGGAACGAAGCCGACGCAGTGAAAGATCGGATCAAGACGGCACTCGCCGACCGGTTCGACATCGAGCACACGACGTTGGAGCTGGAATGCGCGCGCCACGCCTGCGGCGAGCCGTCCGAGTTCGGCGGGCGCGGGCATGGCGAGGAGCCGCACGGATGAACGATCTTGTTCCCTTCGCGCTGACCGTTGCGCTTGTCTGCGAAGCCGTTCTCCTTGCAATGCTGCTCTGGTCGATCCTTGTTCCGGCGCGCCGTCTTTGGCCCCCGCAACGGGTGAGCTGGTTCAGTCAGACTATGGTCTGGCCACCGACCCTCGCGGTTTTCGCCGCTGCGATCCTCGTAGGCCTTGCTGAATGGAACATGCTGGACTGGCCGCTCTGGCTCCGATGGGGCGCATGCCTGCCGCTGATCCTGGCGGGCAACGCTGTAGTCTGGCCTGCTGCCTTGGGCATCGGACTCGACGCCACCAGCGGCGCGGAAGCCGAGCTGAAAACCGATGGCTTCTACCTCTGGTCGCGCAACCCGCAATACGTGGCAGACATGGGCATCTTGATCGGATGGGCGATCCTGTCCGCCACTCCCGCTGCATGGATCATCGCGACAGGCGGTGTGATTGCCTTTGCGCTCGCTCCGTTCGCCGAAGAGCCGTGGCTGGAAGAGGTCTACGGCGCGCCCTACCGCACGTATCGGAAAAGGACGCCGAGGTTTTTCGGGTTTCCCAGCCGACAGGACGCTGACTACTCGGTATAGCGTTTGCAGTTGTCGATACCGGTTGCGGTCGAGGCAAGGAGCTGATCCGCGTCACGGATCAGCCCGGCGACCCGCCTGTCCGCCAGACTATATCTGACGAACCTGCCCTCACTGCGACGGCTGACCAGGCCGCATTCCAGCAGACAGCGTAGATGGTTCGAGACATTGGGCTGCCCGAGCCCTGTATTTCCGACAATCTCCTGAACGCTGCGTTCGCCCGCCACCAGCTCATCGAGGATCGCCAGGCGGCTGGGATCGCCTAGGCCCCGAAAGAGCTTTGCGCGCAGTTCCAGTGTATCGGGTGCCGAAAGATCGTCTTGAACGTCTTGCGTCGTCATATCATTATCCACTGATACGTTAGCGGCGGCTCCTTTCGCCCGTCAACTTTAAGAGGATCGCACATGAGCCAAGCCGAGAACAGCACGTTGCCGACGGCCTCCACGCCGATCCGAATGCGGGTGCAGGGCATGGACTGCGCCAAGGATGCGGCCGAGATCGAGCGCGCGGCCCGGTCCGCAGGCGTGGCCGAAGGCGATGTGAAGGTATCGGCTGCCACCCATGTCATGACATTGCGGATCGCGGAGGTGGACCTGCCGAAAGTGCGCCCCGCGCTCGACGCCACGGGCTACGGGTTCGAGAAGATGGAGGACGGCGATACATCGTCCGATCCGGCCTACAAGGACCCGGGCTATCGCCGCGCCCTCTGGATCGTGGTCCTGCTCAATCTCGGCTACGGCGTGGTCGAGATGTTCGGCGGATTCCTGTCCGGCTCGCAGGCGCTGAAGGCGGACGCGCTGGACTTTCTGGGCGACGGCGCAATTACGTTTTTGGGCCTGCTCGCCATCGGTTGGAGTCTGACTTGGCGGGCGCGGTCGGCGATGATCCAAGGCGTGTTTCTGGGCCTTCTGGGCCTTGGCGTTGTCGGCAGCACGATTTGGCGCGTTCTCAATCAGACGACGCCCGAAGCCGGGTTGATGGGAGCCTTCGCAGTGGGTGCGCTGATCGTGAACGTCCTCGCGGTCCTGCCGCTGCTGAAGCACCGCAAGGGCGATGCCAACATGCGGGCCGTCTGGCTTTTTTCGCGCAACGACGCCATCGGCAATCTCGCCGTGGTGATCGCCGCCGGGCTGGTCGCGTGGCTCGGAAGTGCCTGGCCTGACCTCATCGTCGCGTTCGCCATCGCAGGACTGTTCCTGCATTCCTCGTGGATGATCATTCGGGATGCCCGTAGTGACTTGGCGGAAGCTGACTAACTCCATCAAGGCGTGACGCGCTCGGACGGAAGCCGACGTTCGTGCGCGCCGCAGCATCGGTGACTCTGGGCTCTTCACGGTCATTCGCCATGTGCGGCCCCAAGGTCCGGTATGCCGGCCGACCCCAACCATCAAATATGAACTGACGGCTTGCCGAGGAACCTACCTGCTGTCGCCGCTTCCGATCCGCGTGAGCGCGTCGAAGGCGATTTCCTGCTTTTGTTCCGCAGTCAGATCCGGCCGAATTTCCGATACCGGCTTGGGCCCATGGACGTCCCACATCACCGCATGCGCGCCTGTGGTCCAGCAATAAACCCAACCAACTATACTGCACCCATCGGCCCCGATCAGATTGGCGATCGCGACGCCCTCACCTTTATCATCGTTCACTGTTTACTGACTTCCTGCACTTTGGCTCTTCTTTTGCGGCGTGACGTGCTTTGGTGCTTGCTTGCACCGCATGTCGCGCTTGGGGGATGTCGGCGGACTACTCTTCTTTGAGGAGCTCACTTCACGAGGGGACATCCAAAGCGGAACGCCCCCAAATTGCATTGTTCTCAAATCTTGTGGTCGGGCTCCGTGGCGGCTTCGACGATCGATAGGACTTCACTTTTGTCAAAGCCAATGACTCTCGCCAGAACTGTAAACTCCACGACGTCGATACGACGCTCGCCGCTTTCGAGACGTGCCACAAATGACTGGGGGCGTTTAAGCTTCGCCGCCAACTGCTGCTGGCTGAGACCCGCATTCTGTCGTGCGTCAACCAAAGCGCGGACGAGCGCCAACTGGCCATCTGTTCTGATTGTTTTCGCCACGCGTCACATACCTTTTGTGACGTCGCTAGCGGATGAAATCCGTTATCTAAAAAGTGGATATTTGAGGGTGTTATCGGCGTCTGGTTTCCACGGGGTGCAAGTCTGGTGCATGCCCAGTGACCCATCAATCCCCCACCAGTTCCAGAAACCGACCGTAGTCCTGACTGACTTCTCGGGCTTCCTCAAAAGCACGCGCACGCTCCTGCTCGAGGCAGCGGAAGTAGTCCTGAATGTCCGCGATGTAGACCTCAAAGTCCCGCCGTATGATATCGGAGTAGTATCGGGCGGCCTGCGAATCGCTTGGCACGAAAGGCCGGACCGGGGCGAGACAAGATTCTGCGTAGCTTGCGACCGGAACGTGCAAAAGCAGTGCTACAGTCTGCATGCCCACCCATCGGCTCAACCGCAGGTTTCTGAAACCCCTATTTTCCTTGATAGACGCCAATGGCCGTGCCTAGAGTTTGAGTAACCGAGATACAGCCGTATCTGCCGCATTATATCTTGCGGTTAATAATATACTATCGTAACTCTGGGCTTCAAGTGGGAATGCCCGGGCGTTGCGCGTTTGAAGAAAGCGTGAGCCGGGCCATGAACTGGGACATCGAAGCACCAAATGTGGTTACGGAAGCACGTTTCCGCGAACTCGTGGAAAGTGGCTATAGCGCTGAAATCCTGTGCCAGGAGTCGGCACACAAGAAGGGCCCGAGTTACTACGGGGTCTGGATCATGCGCGTCGTCTCTGACGAGGGCGTGGAGAAGCTGCTGGTCACGGCCCGCACCCGAACAACTTACAACGATATCAAGATCCGCGAATTCAAAACGATCACCGGCGTGGTTTCCTTCCTCATCGGGATCGGCTTCTCTCATGCCGATGTCCCGCTCGAGGAGGGCCAGCGGACAACGCACAAGCTGGCTGCAACCGACAAGGGCGGCAGCAAGTAGCCTTCTCCTTTTCTGGTATCTCGCGAGTCCAGCAACGGCACAGATGGTGCTGGTCATGGAGAGCGACGGCTCTCTGACCCCGTCCCGCTCCCAGGACAACTTTGCCCGCAATTACAATGACGGCATTGGACACGGTTCAGCGGCCGATGATCTGGCAATCTTTGGCGAAAGGGATGGTGAGCCAGACGACATCCAATTGGCAGCCCTCTCACGGCCTGCGCCCCTACCCCGCGCCGATATCCTCACGGCCATCGAGGCCACCGCCCTTCGCTACGCCGGTCATCCCGGGCTGCGGCGCACGGATCTCTCGGTTCGTGATTGGCTGACCCTCTACCGTGCCAATATCGAGGTTGAGAGCGCCTATCGACAGGATGCGGTCTCGAGCGCTGGCGCCATTGGCCTTGGTCAATTGATGCCCGCGACCGCGCGCGACCTCGGTGTTGACCCACGCGATCCGCTTCAGAACCTCGACGGGTCCGCCCGTTACCTCGCGACGATGCTGGAGACGTTCGGCGATCCGCGTCAAGCCCTCGCAGCCTACAACGCCGGCCCGGATGCAGTTTGGCAGTACGGCGGCATTCCCCCTTACCGAGAAACCCAGAACCACGTGGCCCGTGTCATGGCCGTCGTGGCCCGATTGGAAGGATCAAATTCATGAGACAGATTTCACACCTATTCGTAGCCTCTTTGGCGCTGTTCCTGCTCATTGCCGAGCCGGCCCTCGCGCAAAGCATCGATCTCTCGCCGATTCAGAGCCTTCTACAGGGCATCGTCGATGCGTTGACCGGCCCGCTCGGTGTGGTGATCGCCACGCTTGCCGTGCTGGGCGTTTTCTTGAGCTGGTTTTTTAACATCATCGATCTGCGACAGGCGCTCTGGGTGCTTGTCGGCATCGCCGGTGTTGCCGCCGCTCCCACCATCGTCGCCGCGGTCTTCGCCGGTGGCTGAGCGCTCACCCCTCTTTCTGGGTCTCGTGCGCCCGCCCAAGCTTCTGGGCCTGCCCATCATGTATGCGATGGTCTGGCTCTTTGGCTCGGTGCTCTTGTTCGTCTGGGTCCAGCACATTGCGGTGCTGGGCGTGGCCGCCCTGCTCTATCCCGTGCTTTGGAAGGCCGCAGACTGGGATCCGCGCTTCATCGACGTGATGATGACAGCCCTGCAGGAGACACCGCCGACGCGGAACCGCTCTATCCATGGCGGGGACAGTTATGCCCCGTGAAGTCGCGCTCGATCTCCGCACGATGACGCCCGAGTGGTATGCGCGCGAAACCCGCCTCGCGCATATGCTGCCTTACGTCAGCCTGGTCGATGACCGCACCGTGCGGACCCGGGTGAACGAGCTCTTCCAGTGCATCCGGCTCGACGGGGTCAACAGCTACACGACGGATGATGCTTATCTCGACAAAGTGACGGCGCTCTTTGCCCGGATCATCGCGCAGCTTGGGCCGGAGTTCAGCTACTACGTCCACAAGGTCTCGAAGGCGATCACGCCCGACCTCGAACCCGTGCGCGAGGACAGTTTTGCGGGAGACGTTGACCGGCTCTGGCGCGAGAAACTCGAGACCAGCGGATTGCGCGACAAAACCCTGACGCTCACTGTTATTCACCGCCCACCCCCCAAAAGCGTCCTGCCCTTCCTGAGCCGCAGCGCGCCGGACCGGCTGAAGGAGGCAACCGAGAAACGCCTGCGCCGTCTCGGCGAGGCCGTGAGCGTGTTCGTGTCAGGCCTGACGGAGCTGAATCCACGGGTGCTCACGGCCAAAAGCGGCGAGTTGATCGGCTTCCTGGGTGCCCTGAACACCGGCCAGGAACTGCCGCTCTATCCGGCAAACACTTACGGCTTTCTGTCCTTTAACGTCGCCAATACCCGGGTGACGTTTCAAGGCGATCACTTTGAACTTTCCGAAGGCGTCGTGGGACATCGCTTTGGAAAGAGCTTCACCATCGGGGAATACTCCGAAGCCACCTCCTGCACCATGTTCGACATGCTGAACCTGCCGGTCGACATGATCGTCACGCATTCCTTCACGCCGATCAATTCGAACCTCATGGCGGGCCGCATCAAGCGGCAAAGGCGCCAGATGCAGGCCAGCCAGGACGCCGCCCTCTCGCTCATGGAAGCCCTCGACATCGCCGCCGATGATCTGGAGGCCAAACGCCAGAGCTTCGGCGAGCACCACATGGTGGTAACGATCTTCTGCGATACGCTCGATGAATTGCAGACCCTTAGCGCCGAGATCGTCAACGCCGCCGCTGCCGAGGGCGTGAAAATGATCGGCGAGCGGGTCGCGGCAAAGGCGCATTACCTCAGCCAGCACCCCGGCAACCAGCCAAAGCGCGTGCGCGCCAGTGCGATCACCAATCGCAACTTCGCGGATTTCGCGGCTTTTCATCGGACGCAGCTTGGCAAACCGGCAGAGAAGACCCCCTGGGGCAAGGTCATCACCTATCTGCCCACGCCCGAACAAAGCGCCTACCGGTTTTCCTATCACGAAAAGGGATCGCCCGACAAAGAACCCACCAGCGGGCATACGCTGATTATGGGACGACCCGGGTCGGGCAAATCAGTGCTCTCGGCATTCCTCATGACACAGGCCCGTCGAGCAGGGGCGCGGATCTTCGTCTTCGACTACCGTCTCGGTATGGAGATGGTGGTCCGCGCCAATGGCGGGCGCTACGCGTCTTTGAAAGCCGGACAACCCACCGGCCTTAATCCTCTTTGGACCGAAACCGATAGTCGCGGCACGGCCTGGCTCTCGGATTGGCTCGCCGCGCTACTTTTTCGCGCAGACAAGCCGCTCACGCCGGCGCAGACCAACCGCATCCAGGAGGTCGTGCGTCAGAACGCGCAGGCCACGAACCCCGCCCTGCGCAACTGGCGGGATTTTGCATCGCTTTTTGTGTCCACCGACGATGGCGGCGATCTGCACCAGCGCCTTCTCGAATGGACCGAAGAGGGCCGCTACGGCTGGATATTCGGGCAGACCCTGGAAGACACATTCTCTCTGGAAGGCGATGTTGTCGGCTTCGATCTCACCGGCATTCTCGACAGTGAGGCCGAGAAAGAGCGCATGGCCGTCCTCTCCTATCTCTTCCGCCGGGTCGAGCGCGAGATCGAGGATCGCCGCCCCACCATCATCGTGATCGATGAGGCCTGGAAGGCGCTCGATAACGCGTATTTCGCGGAGCGGCTGTCGAACTGGTTGGTGACCGCGCGCAAGCAGAACACCGTCGCGGTGATGATGACGCAATACGCGAGCCAGCTCGAACGCACCCGGACCGGCAAGACCATCGTCGAGGCGGTGCCGACGCAGATCCTGCTCCCGAACATCCGCGCCCATGCCGCCGACTACGCGATGCTGAACCTCTATGAGAAGGAACTCGATGTGCTTCTCAACACCGGCAGCGACAGCCGCCTTGCGCTCATCCGCGACGACCAGGGCTCGATCGTCGTCGATGCCGATCTGAGCGCCCTCGGGCCAAATCTCACCATCCTCGGCGGCATGGAAAAAGGTGAAGCGCTCGTCGGCGCCGATTACCGCGACCGCCCTGATTTCTGGAGGCTATCATGACCCGTATCTTCTTGTTCTTTTCTGCGCTTGGTGTGTTGGCCTCCTGCGCCCAGTACCAGGAGCCACAGGCCAACTGCTTTACCTTCCTCGCCTCGACGGCACCCACAGCACCTGATTGCACCTTCACGCCCCTTGGCGCGCCGGAGGGCGGCATTGAAGTCTAAACTGCCCCATATCCTGGCGCTTTGCCTGCTGCCCGGTCTCGGCTTCGCCCAAGGTGTGCCGACCAATGACAGCGGGCTGACCGCGCGCGATATCGTCGAGACCGGCGACCGCGAGACCGACCTCGCCGTTCAAGTGGACAAGCTTTCCGTGCGTGAACTCATCGCCGAGATCGAACGCGCGCAATTGGCCACCCTGCAGCGCATCCTCGATGCCCAGACAAGTTTTGGCGGTCAGGGCTTGCCGGCCATGGTCTCAGGGCTGGAAAATGGTAGCGGCGACCCGGACCGCTCCGTCGAGGCCGTCTATGGCACGGGTGAGATTGATCCCAATCCCGGCGGCGCGCAGATGTTCGGGGACGCCGCGGAAAACATCGAGCAGCTCATCATCCGCGTGGCCCAGGAAACCAGCGGCTTTGCGGGTGTTGGCCGCGCGGGCCTCTCGCCCGTTCAGTGGCGGGCACTGTTGCAGGCGCTTATCTGGCAGGAAAGCCGTTTCACCATCGGTGCCCGCTCACCGGTCGGGGCCTTCGGCCTCACCCAAATCATGCCCGGCACCGCAAGCGATCTCGGCATCAACCCGGAATATTACGACAGCCCTTACCTGCAGGTGCATGGCGGCGCGCGGTACCTGGCGGCCCAGCTCAACACCTTCGACGGCAATGTCATCAACGCGCTTGCCGCCTATAACGCCGGACCGGGTCGGGTATTTGAGTATGGTGGCGTGCCGCCCTTTGCCGAGACCCAGCACTACGTCCAGGTCATCCCCGAACGCTACAATCTCTACCTAAGCCGCATCGGTGGGATCGAGGCGCTCGGCACGATCGATCCGGCGCTTCTAGCCAATGCGAACCTCTCAATCACCGGGCACGGCGCGGCTTTCTATGGCAACAACTCCCCCGCCGCGATCCGGCAAGCCGCCCTGCGCATCGCGGATATCGTCGAACGGATTTCCGAAACCGAAGACGTGCAAGAAAGCATCGCGCTCAACACCTATGCCCGCGCCGAACTCGTACGCCTCGTCGCGGCCCGCATCCGGCTACAGGCAGCCCGCACCCGCGTCCTCTCCGCCGAGGAACTGGCTCAAGCCAGCGCCCGCATGGTCGAGGGCGCGTTCATGGACTTCACGATCAGGGAGATAGATTGATGAGAGATTTGCTCGTGAGAACGGCCTTGGCCACAACGCTTGGGGCTTGCCTACATCTCGGCACCCTCTCCCCTGCCGCAGCGCAAGGCGTGCCGGTCGTCGATACCCAGAACATCGCGCAAAATATCCAGCAGCTCCGGCAGATGATCGAAGACGAGATCCTGCAAAACGAGCAGCTGACGCAGCTCCGCGAACAGCTTACCACACTCACGGAGCAACTCGCGGAGCTGCAAAAAACCTACGAGGCCCTCACTCGCCTCGCCGAACTGCCTGAAATCATCCGCACAGAAATGGAAGACGAGTTGAACGGCCTGCTCGATCAGGAGTTCGGCGACATCCTTGCCACGATTGAGGCGATTAAGACTGGGGATTTCTCCGGCCTGTCCGGCTCCGGTGCGGGCGAGATCGAAACCCAGATGGACCGGGTGCTGGCCGATCTCGGCTTTGACGACGACACCCTCTCGGAAATGGCCACCAGCGGAAATCCCGGGGCCAATCGTGTGGCGACGCAAGCCACGACCGCTGCGCTCGTCTCGGCCGCTGCCCAGAACAGCTACGAGGACGCGGGCCAATCCCTGGAACGCGTCGACCGGTTGGTCGGGCTGATTGATGACATGGACGAACTCAAGGAAAGCATTGATCTCAACACGCGCGTCACAGCGGAACTGGCCATTGCGCTGGTCGCCATGTGGCAACTCGAAGCCGTGCAAACCGTGGGTGACGGCACCGGCGGCGTCATCGATGCCGCCACCATCGCCGAGGAGCAGCGGTTTATGGACTTCACGCTGCCCGAGTTGCGGGCAGACTAGGGCGTTTCGAAATTGACCCAGAATATCAAATATCGGTTTTCGCGTTCGAGCGCAGCGAGAGGCAGCGAAGAACCGATGCCACTTGTTTCGAAACGCCGAGCGGGGTTGTGACAGGTGGCGAGTGAACAAGAAATCATCGAAGAAGAGCTGGTCTATGGTGCCCTGCGCCGTGAACGGCTCTGGCAGCGCCTTGGGCTCATCGGGCTCATCTTCGGCATTCTCGGATGCCTGAGCGCGGCGACTGTCGCAATCCTCGATGTCGATCCGCCGCCTGTGGTCGTGCCCTATGATCCCGCCACCGGCTTTGCACTCCCCGAAGCCTCGGTGGGCGCCTCCTCGGTGACCGCCAACCAGGCGATCATCGAGGCGGAAGTGTTCCGCTATGTGACCGACCGGGAGGTCTATAACCAACTCGACAACGATCTGCGCATCCGCAGCGTCCTGCGCCGCTCGGACGGAGCTGCTGAGAGCGGGTTGCGCCAGATCTGGAACAGCGCCAACGAAAACTACCCGCCGACCGTGTATGGCCCCAATGCCCGTCTCGACGTGGAAATCCTCAGCATCAACAGGATCGGTACGAACCGCGCCACCGTCCGCCTGCGCAAGCGCCTGACCTCCATCAATGGCGTCCAAACCGGGCTTTTCACCGCCACGCTTCTCTTCGAGTTCCGCCCCGAGACCCGCCGCTCCATCGATGAGGTCTGGACCAACCCCTTCGGCTTCACGGTCCTCGAATATTCCATCCGCTCCGACAGATTGGAGAATTAATGCGTTTCTGGAATTCACATCAAAGTATCTCGTCGCCAATGTCCCGAGAGCGCGCAGCGCGGCAGGGTATTGGCGACGCAACTCATTCCGGAAACGCATGGTTGTTCCGTAAGCTTTTTGTTGCTGGCTTGTTGGCCTTACTGCCCAGCCTTGCTTTCGCCGAAGCCATCCCGCGTGGCGGGCCCAATGACAATCGGGTGCGGCTGGCCACCTATCAGGAGGCCCAAGTCTATCGTCTCAATGTCTCGCTCACCCATGTGACGACAATCGAATTCGGTGAGGGTGAGAGTATCCGTTCGATCATCGCAGGCGACACGGAAGGCTTCGAGATCGACGGCGTCCCTGGTGGCCAAGCCTTCGCGATCAAGCCCGTCGCGCGCGGTGTCCATACCAACGTTACCGTCTACACGAACAGGCGGAGCTATTATTTCAACGTCCAGGAGACCCGCAGCCCAACCTTCTACGTGGTGCAATTCCGCTATCCGGACGACAATGCACGGCCCACACGCGCCATCGCGGCCCAAGCGCCGAACTACAATTACGGTGCCAGCGCGCGGACCGAGTTCACCCCCACCCGCGTCTGGGATGACGGGACGTTTACGTATTTCGAATTCCCACGGAATGCGCCCGTGCCCGCGATCTTCCGCTACGCGAATGGCCGAGAACGGACGGTCAACACACAAGCCACCGAAGATGGCGTGATCCGGGTTTCAGGCGTGAACCGACAATGGGTGCTGCGGATCGGGGAGGAGGTGGTCTGTATCGAGGCCACGCCGCCTGTGGGGGTCGGATCATGAGCGACACCGGAAACGCGGACCTCGAGAAACGCCTCGCTGCCCTCGAGCAAGGCAAAGGCGCGAGCTCACCCCCTGCCCCACGACGCTCGCCGCTGCTCGCTTTGGTCGTCGTCCTCGTGATCGGTGCCGGCGGTGCATTGCTATATCTCCTATCGCAACCGGAGGAAGAGGAAGCCCTGCCTACGGCTACGCCCGACGTGTTCCAAAACGAAGGCGACGGGTTTGGCGCCATCGAAACCTTGCCTCCGCCTGAGCCAGAGGTGGTGTTGGTCGCGCCGGAACCGGCCAAACCCAACGCCGAGCTTCTGGAGCAACTCGCAGCCCTTCAAGCGCAGATCGAAGAATTGCGCAACGCGCCCGAGCCGGTGGTTGAAGAAGATACCGCAGCCGCCGAAGCCATCGATGCGCTGACCGCCCAGATCGCCGCCCTGCAATCCGCCTCGGAAGCCGCACAGCAGCAGTTTCGAGACGAGCTCACCGCCCGTGATCGGGAATTGGAGCAACTCCGCATGGACCTTGAACTCGCGCAACTCGAGGCCAACCGCCCCCTGCCCGCGCCCATTGGGCCCACCGAGGACGAGTTGCGCGCCCGGGAAGAAGAACGGCTGCGCCTCGAGGAAGAAGCAAGACGTCTCGCGGAACTTGAACGCCGCGCGGCCGAGGAGCGCGCGTTTCAGGAGCGCCGCATCACCTCGCCCACCATCGCCTTTGGCGGCACCTCGGGCGCCAATGAGACGGCACTGACCGAGCGCACCTTTGGCGAGGTGACGGATTTCGTGCTGAATGGCGCGTTGCCCACTTCCGTCACGCAGGCGGAAGTTATTGCCAATCCGTCCAACACGATCATCCAGGGCACGATGATCCAGGCCGTCATGGAAACCGCGCTCGACAGCTCCCTACCCGGCCAGACCCGGGCCGTGGTCTCCGAGGATGTCTACAGCGTCGATGGCGCGCGCCTCCTGATCCCGCGTGGCTCCCGCCTCATCGGGCGCTACCGCGCGGGCGTCGATATCGCACAGCGTCGGGTCACCATCGCCTGGGATCGGATCATCCTGCCTGCGGGCCAGACCATCCAGATCAGCTCCTTCGGCGGTGATGAGTTAGGGCGTTCAGGTGTGACCGGCTTTGTCGATACGCGCTTCGATGAGCGCTTCGGCTCGGCAGCGCTGATTTCACTGATCTCCGCTGCACCAAGCGCCGCTGCAGCAAATGTTCAGGACGAGAGCGCCGCAGACGTGCTTCAAGACGTGGGCGATGATCTGGCTAACGCAACGGACAGCGTGATCGGCGACTACCTCTCCATCGGCCCCGTCATCTATGTCGACCAGGGCGCGCGCGTCACTGTGATGGTCGACCGAGATCTGGAGATATTCTGAGCCCATGTCGCTGAGTTATCTCCAGACTTCGCTTGATCGGATCGACGCCGCCGCCCGCGACGATGTCATCGAGATCTGCATCAACCCCGACGGCTCCTGCTGGGGAGAATTCCAAGGCGATCATTTCATGCGGAGACTGGGCCAGGCGTTGACCGCAACCGAAGTGAAGGACCTTGGCAACCAGATCGCCTCCTCCGCCAACACCACCATGAGCAAAGACCGCCCCATCGTATCGGTCTCGATCACCTACAAGGGCCGTCCGATCCGCGCACAGGTCATCACCCCACCTGCCGTGCTCTCGGCGATGTCGATCAGCTTGCGTTTCTTTTCAAGCCTGCCGCTTGATGGGATTGCGCTTGATTTCCTTTTTGGCAAAGAACGTAAACTCGAAGAGCTACGCCTCGAAAAAACGCACGAGCTCCGCGAGGTCGTGGCTGCTGGTATCATTGATGACGCCCTCACCTTCTGCGTCGAAAACAAGCTCAACATGATCGTCTCTGGTGGCACCTCCACCGGCAAGACCGTGGCTGCGCGCAAGATCCTCTCTCATGTGCCTGCTGACGAACGGATCGTCACCATCGAGGAAGCGGCCGAGCTTTTGCCGACCCAGCCGAATGCCGTGACCCTCATCGCCAATCGCGACGCGGAATTCCAGACCGCCGATGTGCTTCTCACCGCCACGCTGCGCATGCGCCCCGACCGGATCATCCTGGGCGAGGTGCGCGGCAAGGAGGCCATGACCTTCCTCGAAGCGATCAACACCGGTCATGGCGGCTCCATGACCACGCTCCATGCCGAAACCCCGCAACTCGCCGTGCAGCGCCTCGCGATCGCGGCACTTAAGACCGAGATCCCGATGACCTACACCGACATGATCCAGTACATCGAGAATTCCATCGACGTGATCATCCAGGCCGGTCGCCACGACGGCAGGCGCGGCATCACCGAATTCTACCTCCCCGGCGCAAATCAGATCGGAGCTTCCCAATGAAGACCTTTGAATATGAAATCCTGTTTTTCCAGGTGAAGAAGCAAAAGGACTACGACGCGATGCGAAGCGCTTTGAATGAGCGCGGAGCTGAGGGGTGGGAAGTCATTACAGCTGAAGCCGGTGACTACGGCTATACCACATTCTTGAAGCGAGAATCTGTGGCGGCGAAGGCGGCTTCAGAATGATGCGGTTCGTTGCGGCAGCAGGCTTGCTCGTCGTTCTTTGCGCAACCGCTGGAGTCGCTGAACGGACTCTGAACCCAACGCTCGACAACCAGCCGGATGTCTGCCCAGACCAGCCTCCCGAGCCACAGTGGATGCAAGACATCGATGTACGCGAGTCCCACAAACGGCTCCTGATTCAACAGATTTATCGGGCTCAGAGCATGCAACGCATCGTTGAAGCCCAAAGCTGTGAATGTCCTACGCGGTATCCGTCATGGAAGGCAGCTGAAGGCGTCTTCGTCGAGCATTTCGCCGCATCTGACTACTGGGACATCGTGGAAGCGACGTCAGATTACCGACGGCAGGCAAACGAGCTTCGGCGCGAAGCCATGCCAATCTGCGAAGCCGCTGGAAACTGGTAGGGCTTTATGAGTGTCGTCACCTACTTCGTGGAAACGGCTGAAGGCTATCTGAATGCCGCTGCCGAGACGCAATTCGGCGCGGTCGCCGCAACAGTCGGAGCGATACTGGTACTCGGTACCACGCTCGTTGTCATTCTGGTTTTCATCAACACGATCTACCAGTATCGCGCCATGGACGGGCGCACGGCCTTTTGGCTCGCCGTGAAAGTGGGATTGATAGGTGTCTTCGCGACAAACTGGGTCCAGTTCAACATCCTTGCTGCAGCGATCTTGAATGGAATCGACAGCATTGCAGGATCGCTTGTGGCGTCTGTCGGCGGCGGATCACCCGGTCCGTCCGGCACCTTTGCAGAGGAGTTTGATGACTTGATCGCTGCACTCGGCGACTATCTGAATGCTGCGGGGTCTGAGCTGAACTGGATGGCCGGTGCCCTGTTGGACACCCTCGGGGTTTTGTTGCTCTCGATCCTCGGTGGTTTGGCGGCATTCATTGTCGTGGCGTCCCGGCTCATGATCGCTCTGCTAATTGGCATTGCGCCGGTCATGATCTTCCTGACCCTTTTTGAAGTGACCAAGGATTATTTCGCGCGCTGGCTTTCGGCGCTGATTTCTTTTGCGATGTACCCCATCGTCGTAGCCGGCGTGTTCGCGACCATCACTGGTGTCTCGCGTGCACTTCTTGCTGAGTTGGGCGACCCGGAAGGCGCTTCCAACATCGGCGCGCTCATTCCCTTCTTCATGATGGTGCTCATGGCAAAGGGCTTCATCGTAGCAACGCCCTTCCTGGTTCGGGCGATTTCCGGAAACATTATGATGCCAGCGCTCTCTGCCGGGTTCGGCGGCAGCTATGCCTTTGCCCGAGGTCTCGCAGGCAGCCAACAAGTCTACAACCGGTACGCCATCGGAGGTGCGACTGGCGCGGAATACGCAGCTCTGCGCGCGCGACAATTCTTTGGTGTTCAAGCGTTGCCAACACGACCCAATACTGCGGGAGGGCCAACCGCTGCTCCTTCCGGCAACGCGACCGGCACAGGAGCCCGAATGCTGGCGCAGCTTTCAAGGTTGGGGAGGTTAGGCAAACGATGATGGCCCAAAACGAAGTCGATATCTGCGCATCCCATCAACGCAGCGGCGCTGGTTTTAAATGCACACCTTAGTCAGTACTAGAATTTTGGCGATGCCTATTGCGGGACACAACATGTTGTTGAAAGGCTATCCTCTATCAACTATGTTGAGAACAAAGCGTAAACTTGTTCGATTCGGTGGGAGGCGCGTCACTCAGGTTTTCCAAGCTAAGGAGCAGTACTGATGAGCGTCGAAACTTCGCATTTCAAAGTCGCCAATGGCGACATGAGCCTGATCAAAACCCAGAGTGGCCGTTATATACTCGTAGACATAAACATTACCGCCTCGGCTGACGACAAAGACGAGGATGTGCCTGATGTTGGGGCACAGCTTCGCAACGCGCTTGACCGTGACTGTGACGGACGTCTGTTTGTCGATGCATTCTTGCTGACCCATCCGGACATGGATCATTGCTCTGGACTGCAAAACCATTTTCATCTCGGCAAAATTGAGGATTGGTCGCCCGAAGACGACAAAATCGTAATTCGCGAGATGTGGTCTTCGCCAATTGTTTTTAGACGTGCCAGCAGTACCAACAAGCTTTGCGCTGACGCAAAGGCTTGGGCGACAGAAGCGCGTCGGCGCGTTGAAATGTTCCGCCAAGATGAAGATATCGATGACGGAAGTCGGATATTGATCCTGAGCGAGGATGCGGACGGTAAAACGGATGATTTGGCTGAAATTCTTATCAAGACGGGCGAGACATTTTCCGAGATTTGCGGTGTAGCCGATGACAGTTTCAAGGCGGTCTTGTTGGCTCCGCTGCCGGTCACGGACGATGAAGACGAAGAGGAGTTGCTCAGCAAGAATAACTCTAGTGTCATCACACAGTTTACGCTCGCGAAAGATGATACCGAAAACGCCGCCCAGTACCTGTTTGGTGGTGACGCCGAAGTGGCTATTTGGGAGAAAATTTGGGCGGAATATTCTGAAACTCCCGAGGTTCTTGCATATGATGTCTTGATCGCGCCCCATCATTGTTCTTGGCGGTCACTGTCGCACGACAGCTGGTCCAACAAAGGCAAAGATGCGGAAGTTTCTGAAGATGCCCGATCAGCTCTTTCGCAAGCAAACGGCGGTGCAATAATCCTGGCGAGCAGTAAGAGTGTTGTCGACGACGACAACGATCCGCCCTGTATCCGCGCAAAGGAAGAATATGAAGCCATTCTGAGCGAAGCGGATATCAATGGAGAGTTCCGGTGTTTAGAGGATGAAAAAGGTGACAAGCCGCTAAAGATGGAAATCACCGAACATGGTCCAAAGGTCGCCTCCCTAAAAATGGCAGCCGCTATCTCTTCATCGTCCGCTCTTGGAGTCGAGGCACATGCTCACGGTTGTGGGTCAGACTTGGCATGAGTCAGCTGCATGGTAACCGTCGATGATCTTCTAGCCGTTCCCGTAGCCATTGCCCGTGCAATTCGCACACTGGACAAGCACCCTCAAGTAATCGGCATAGCTATTGCCTCGCGGGCTGATGACGAAAGTCCGGTGGATGTAACTCTGCAAATCAAATCGGAACTTCCATCTCGGTTTCGAGGCGAAAGCCCGTCGGGAGTACGACGTGTCGAACCCGTCAAACTTTCGTTTCCTGTCTCCTACCCTCTGTTTGCACCACGCCCGAGTTTACGGGACGACTTTGACCGGTCCCATCCTCACTTACAGCCAAATGCAGCCGGTTCAGCACCCGAACCGTGCCTCATTTTCGGATCTCCACGTGAGCTAATTCAGTCTGGGGGAGGTATTCTCGCGCTTCTCCAGCAACTTCTGGACTGGCTCGATCGAGCAGCGATGCTGAAACTGAACGATCCAAAACATGGCTGGGAATTTGTTCGGCGTGACCACTTGAACGACCTAATTGTTGGAGATGCCTCGCAGATCAGGAGTGTAGTTAAACGTAGGTCCGGCGGGACTTGGCACCGTACTTGGGTTTTCGCGCAGATGGATCAGGCCGACCCCTACTATCGAATTTGTCTAAAGGGCGATGAGCAGGTCAAAATTGATGAAAAGACACTGAAATCCCTTGGACAGGTCTCGAAAGATGACGATGAATGGACAGGGTTTAGCCTCGGACTGATTGTGTGGCCTGGCAAGCATCCAAGCGGTAAGCCAATCATCTGTGACCGCTATCTTCCAGAGACAGTAGGCAACGTTGCAGAGTTATACGAACGTGCTGAACTCTACGGCTGCGGCAATATGCTGGCAGAGAGGATGAAGTGGCTGCGTTCGAAGCTCGACGGCTATACCATCAAAAAGGCGTTGCCAGTCACGGTCATTTTGATCGCCCGCCGACCGTTCAATCTCATTGGCCAAGCCTCACCTCTCGAAATCTGCCCATATGTGATCGAATTCCAATCTGTGGACGATCTCAAGCCGACATCGAGTGCGACTGTCCGTTTGGCGGCGCACAGAGACTCGATCTCGATCGATGTTTTACGAAGAACCTCGCATGGTGATCCCAGCTCGCAATGGCTTTCATGGTCGATGCTAGGTTGTGGAAGCTTAGGTTCAAAAATTGCGATGCATCTCGCGCGGTCAGGCCGCGCCCCGATATCGGTCATAGACAACGACACCATGGAACCGCACAACTACGCGCGACATTCCTGCGTGCCGTATTCTGCTGATTTGGATTCGCTGTTTTACTCTTCTAAGGCTGGGGAATTTGCACATGACGTCAGCAAACTTGCACAAGAGACCGATGGGTATCGGATTGATGCAAATACTGTGCTGCGTACCAAAGAGTTTCGCAGAAAGCTAAAGCTCGAAAAATCCAAAGCAGTCTTGAACACAACCGCCTCTGCGGTTTTGCGGGAAACCCTGAGCTCTACAGATTGGACGAGGGGCAAGACACCACGGGTGATGGAAGCATGCCTCATGGGTGATAGCGACATTGGTTTCTTCTCGGTTTCAGGCCAGAGCGCCAACCCGAGTAGCAGCGACCTGATGGCCGAGTTTTATCACCATTTACGGAGCGACGACACTCTCCGATCTAAAGTGATGGGCCAAAGCGCAGACGAGATCGTCATTGGTCAGGGATGCTCGAGCTTTTCTATGATCGCATCAGACGCTCGGCTTTCTATGTTGGCGGCTCCGCTCGCGACGCTGACAAGCGACGTGCTTTCCGGGAGGTATGCAGATGAAAGTGGGCAATTCAACATAGGGCACCTGCAAGCCGATGGCCTTTCCCAGAATTGGGAAAGCCATACCGTTGAACCCTATACCATCGTCAAAGGGCCCAACACGGACGCGCTTGAAACGCGGCTTGCCCGCCGGGTTACGACAGAGATTGACGCTGAAATTGCCCGCAAGCCGGGATCTGAAACTGGCGGTGTTTTGGTCGGGCGCTTCTCGGCCATCGGTAACGTCTTTCAAGTCGTAGACACGATTCCAGCTCCGCCCGATAGCAGATTTTCTGAAACAGAGTTTGTTCTGGGTACCGAAGGTTTGAGTGAACAACTAGCACAACTATCCAAGTCCTCGGGAAACACTCTCTACGCCTTAGGAACGTGGCACAATCACCTTGCGTCCACCGGTCCCTCTGCAACTGATTTCAGTACAGCGGCCAAGCTTGCGATTGGACAGTTTTTTCCCGTTCTGATGATTATCAGAACTCCAACTGGTTACCGTCAGCTAATCGCCGAGGCAGTAGGCTTATCCTCCGAACTCGGAGGAAACGAAGATGCCTAGTTTTCATCGAGAAGGTCAGTCAGATGGATAAGATGTTCGGTATGGACCGCTACGACAGGATTGCCCGTCTCAATCCGGCGCTTCTAACGCTGTTGCCCGCGCTCCTTTTTGTCTTTGTTTGGTTTCCAGCTGTTTGGACTCAATTGGGTGCTATAGCTGCATTTGTCGTCACGTGCGGGGTCCTGTTCGCGTTGACGCGGTTGGCACGTAAGTCTGGTCAAAGCGTTGAGCGCAGATTGGGCAACCGTGTTGGACGTCTGCATACTGCGACTTTGCTTTCCCTGGCCGATGAACGTTTGCCTAAGACCATGAAGACGAGATGTCGCTCGTACATTGAGAAGCACAGCAATATCGTCTTGCCAAGCTTGGTTGACGAGACTGATGACCCGGAGAATGCACAGGATGACCGGTTGCTGGCAGTTCGTTGGTTGCTTGAGCACACGCGCCCGCAAGCAGAAGCAAGTCTTTTGTTGAATGAGAATATTTCGTATGGGTTCGCGCGCAATTTGCTCGGGTTGAAACCATTGGGCATTGCAATCACCACCACGGTGGCTCTTGGAAGTGCATATTTCTTATATGATCTAGAGATCGGGTCGACTGCGTTCGTTCTCGGGGCACTGCTTTGCGGGGCCGCATTTATTGGACTTTTGATGTGGGTTTTTTTGGTGACGAAGAGCTCGGTAGAACACGCGTCTCAGGTCTATGCCGAAAAAATTCTGTCGCTGTGCATAGAAAACTGAGCGAATGCGACACGTCAGACCTAAATATGCGGCTGCAAACTTCCTGAACGCGTCCGCCATCCTATCGAGCAACTAGCTTTTGACCTCCATCCTCTCGCAGCATCGCTTCCATATCGTCCAAGCCATCGACGGCGGAGCGCATCTGCGCCTCATCCGCTTCTTTCACCGAACCGGCTGCAGGCGCTTGCCCCACAAAATCCATTTCCATCTGGCGCTGCTCCTCGGCGATCACAGCTTGAACGACAGGCGCAGTCTTCTTTGGGGCGACATCGGTTTGCTCTGACGATTGGCCATCAGCGGCCTGGCGTCCGGCCACCACATCGGCTTCAGATCCACGTGGCCCGTCCGATGGCGGTGTCATCGGCATGGCGCGCATACTCAGCGGCAGCGTACCCTGTGATCCGCCTCCCCCCGGCTCCGGAAATGGCAACTCGCCTGTCTGCGCCGCGTGGATCGCCTTGAACAGCCGGTCGTCGAAATACTGGATCCGCTTCGCCCGGACCGGCATTTGCGCATCGATCACCATGACGATCTCGTCGAGCGGCAGGCGGCGGGCCTCATCTTCGGGTAGCAGAGAGCTCTCTTCGGTCCTTGTGGATTGGCTGCGCCCTTCGAAGGGGTTCTTGCCGATGGATTGCGACCGCGTGACGACGGTTTTCGTGGTCTTGCCGACCGCCTTGCTCAGCTCCTCAACTGTCTTCTCATCCGAGGGCGTCAGGTAGAGCTTCACGCCCGCGTTGCCCTGCAGGGCGCGCCGGGTGTTTTCGCCGTAAATTTCATCGAGGGCGGGAATGGTTTGCGTGACCACGGCCAAGTGCCCACGATAGGTGCGCAGGGTCTCGATGCTTTCGACCACGATGGGCATCTTGCCGAGGCGGTTGAACTCGTCGAGCATGATCATCACGGGCCAGGGCTCATCCGGCCCGGGGTCCTTTTCCTGCATGGCCGAGAGGAGATCGGAGAAGAAGAGCCGGATCAGCGGCGCCAAGGGTTTCACCATCAGCGGCTGGACCACGAGATAGACCGAAAAGGGCTTCTTGCGGATCGTCCGGAAATCAAAATCCGAGACTGCCGTTGCCTCATCGATGGCCGGGTTCTGCCATTGATCGAGCCCCGAGGTCATCAGGAGCGAGACGTAAGAGGTTAGCGTATCGTTGTTGGTCGAGGCGAGCCGCGTAAAGATCAGCTTGGCGGCCCGGTTGTCGACCTCATGGCCCCGCGCGAAATACTCCTTCTGCTTGTTCCCGCCCGAGGCGGCAATGCGGTAGATTTCGCCCAGGGTCGGGCGCTTGCGCTGGAAGGCCAGCAGGCCCGCCGCGACGAAGAGATCGATCCCGCCCTTGAGGAGGCCCTGCACCCGGTCGTTGTCGCTTTGCAGGAAGAGCGTGGCGAGGAGCTGCAATTCCATCTGCTGGCGCGCGGGGTCCTTTAGCTCATAGATGCGCAGGAGCGGGTTGTAGCGATGCGTGCGCTTGCCCTCCCAATCGGTGGGGGCAAAGCGATAGACCTTGTCGCCTTGGGCCGCGCGGTGCCGGGCCGTTGCCTCGAAACATTCGCCCTTCACATCCAGCGTCACGGCAGAGCCCTGCCAAGTCAGCAGGTTCGGAATGACGAACCCCGTGGTCTTGCCGCGACCCGTGGGGGCCACGATCAGCGCGTGGGGAAAGACCTTGGAGCAAATGTATTTTGCGCTGGATTTTGGAGAACCCAGCTTGCCGAGGATGAACCCCGTCCCGGGCGCCCCGAAAAAACCATTGGACTTCATCTCGCGCGCAGTCTGCCAATGGGTCTGGCCAAAGCGTGTCAGAGCGGACCCCGAGAGGGCGAGGCTCAGCATCATGCCGGCGGCGGCGAAGCTGCCGATGATCAGGTGGATCAGCTGGGCATCCTCGGGGCGGCGATCGAGGATCGCCAGATAGTTCTGCGCGATATAGGCAAAGTCGATCTCGGCCCCGAAGCCGAGATCCTGGTAGGTCAGCACCGCCGAGGCGATGGTATAGCCCATGGCGGCGGTCACCAGCGTCACGAGCAAGACACCCGTGGCGATCCGAGCTTTGCCCATGGCGGCGCTCAATGGACCTGTCCCCGCTCTGTCTCGCCATCCACGTCCGTCGCGCGGTGTTTTTCATACTCAGCATCGGCGAGTTCATCGACCAGCTGGCGCAAGGCCTCCGTATTGGCCGTCGCTGCATCGGATTGCAGGTAGACCTTTGCGACATAGAGCCGGTCGAGGCGGTCCTCGAGAACCTTGTCCAGCGCATCGGCATCGCCGGATGTGAGGCGGCCCAATTGGCGTTCATCCAGTACACTCGCGATCTCGGTTCGGAAAGCGTCCCGCTCCGCCTCGGTCTCGAAGGGTGCGGACAGCTCCCCTGCCCGTTCATGATCAAGGACACGTGCAACCTCCTCTGGAACACGGCCGGCACGGTCAGACTGCGGCGCCGTTTCACCGCGGGTGGCTAGACGTTCGTCACGCGTGCCAACCCCAAGCCCCTCGCGCAACTCGTTGTCGCGGCTGATCTGGTTGATGGCCTCCGTGTCCCGTATCTCCACGACGGCGGCATAGGTCGCGCCGAGCCCACGGGCGAGATGGGACGGCATGTCCGGATAGCGCTCCGAGACGTCATCCGCGACCGCATCCGCAACGGGCGTGCGGAGGTCGCGTCCCTCCATGATCCGGTCGACTTCGCGGGTGATCTCGCTGGCGCGGGCCGCATCGGTGATGGTCTCCCTGTATGGCTCGGACCGGTCGATCACATCGCCTGGCCGTGCGAGCAGCTCCGGGTGTGCCTCAAGATACGCGCGCTGCTCGGTCTCGATCCGGCGCTCCGCCCGCGAGACAACCTCCCAGTCCCGGTCCTCCACCTGCTGCGCTGTCAGGCCCTCTGCGCGCATCTCCTGACGGATTGTCCCTTCCATCGCCTGCACCGCGTCCTCGTGATAGTGGAACCGTTCGCTGACCGCTTCCTCCTCCACGACGCCGTCCCGGCGCAGCACATTCTCCCGTTCCAAGAGCGTGCCGAGCGTGACGTGCACATCGTTGAGAATGTCGCGCGCCTGCTCCAGATCAGCGCGGCGTTCGAGGTTCAGATCGCGCGCCTCGGCCACCTTGGAGAGATCATCAGCGATCCATTGATGTTCGAGCGCGGCACTCGTGGCCCTGGTTTCGATCCGGGCCATCACTTCCGCTGTGCTGATCCCGGTTCCGCGCAGCGCGGTGTCTATGCGCGACCGCAAGTCCGGCTCAGCCAGACGGTCCAGCCGGCTGGCGTCGATATTGGCCTCAGAATAGACCCCGCCTTCCGAAGGAGCCACGGAGAGCGTGGATGATCGCAAACCGAGAGGCTGCATGTGCTGGACCTGCGTCTGGATCTCGATGAGGCGTTTTTCCAACACGGGACGTTCCGCGTCAGACTTCTCGGCGATCATGCCCTGCACCCGCGCCAGCTTCTCCGCATAGAGGCTTCTCAGGTCCTCGAAACTTTGATCCTCGGCCATATACACATCTCCTGTTCGGTCCACCTGCCCGCCACGCGCCAGCACCTCGCCCGCGCGGAAGAGTGCCGCGGCAATATCCTCGCGGGCCTCTCTGGAGGCTTCCGCAGCAAGCGAATGGTAGACAGTTCTGGTGTTGGCGATCTCCGCGAGCGTCCGTGTCAGGTCGGCCCCCACGCGTTCCCGCTCGCGGGGTGCGCGACCCTCTTCCTTCGCGGCATAAACTTCGCGGGTGCGGGCCGGGTAGTGCACGACCCCACGATCCACCCGGCGCGTGGCTTCCAGCCGCACGCCGTACTTCTCCGCCTCCTCGACCATGGCGAGGCGGAAATCGTCATAGTTGAAGCGATGGTTGCGCCCCAGGAAGAAGAACTCGCCTTCCTGCGAGCGGCGGTTCAGCACCAGATGCGCATGCGGGTGATCGCGGTCTTCATGCACCGCGATGATGTAATCGAAATGCCCCGCGTCACTCTGGAAGAACCGCTCGGCCACATCCGTCGCGATATCGCGCACATCCTCGCCCCGCGTACCGATAGGGAAGGACATGAGCATATGGGTGGTCTGGCCCAGCTTGGGTTTGAAGCCTGCATCCCACCGCTTGGCAAAGCGCTCGGTGAGGTCCTTGATGTCACGCGCCTCGAGCCTCGCCTTGCCATCGAGGAACCCGCTACTGTCCACGATATGGGTGGACTTGGTTGTGAGGTACTCGAGCTGGTTTGCGAGCTGCGATTTGGAATGCGTGCCCCCGCCCCGGATCGCCTTGAAGACCGCCGGACGGTGCCCCGCAGCCGCGCGCACAAGCTGGCTCTGCTTGGCCACGTGCAGCCCCTGCATCGAGCCCCGGACGCGGCTCCAGCCATCCCGGAAGACCTCGCCCGTGACGGCATGGACGGCATCATTCAGCCGCATGGGCAAACTCCCTCAAGGCGGCCGTGGCCTCAAGCTGCATCGCGTCGCGCCGACGCCGCAGCAGCAGGTCGATCTCGTCAGCGGAATCCAGAATGAACCGCGCCAGCCCGCGCATCTGCGCAAGGCGCAATTCGGTAAACTCCGGGCCAGCCCCCTGCCCCTGCCGGTTGGCCTGCGTCATCTGCTTGGCGATCTGCGCGACCCCATTGCCGACCTCATGCAGAGAGGCCCTGTAGCGTGCCATCTCTGCTGCCATCTGCGCGTCCGGAACGAACACCCCGCCTGCCGCCTGAATGAGCCGCCGCAGCCCCTCGGCCCTGCTCTCGATTCCGGACTTCGCCAACACCGTGTCGAGCGCCTCAAGCTCCGCAGCTGTAACCTTCACACTGACGGCTGAGACCGGGATCGCGGCATCCATCTGACGCTCCGCATCGGCTTTGAGCGTGTACTGGATCGCCCGCACCGACACGCCAAACCGTTCCGCCAGAACTGAAGTGGAAACGCCTTCCGCAGCCTCGCGAACGATCTCCATGCGGTCCGCATCTGTGAGCCGTTTTGAACGAGACATGCGAAGAAAGACCCCCTATTTCCTGCCACCTTCCACCAAGGCTGCCCCTACCTTACGATAATATACTTAGCTGTCAATTATATACTTCCGGTGCGTTCAGGCTCAGGCAGCCTTGGTGTCCGCTTCCCCCGCGGCCCGCAGGGACGCGGACCTGCCCCCTCACCACCGGGCGACCCACCTGTCCATTGGGTCCCCGTCCCCAACACCGCCCGAGGATCTGACCGAACACGCACGTGTTCGGACGGAACCGCGGGCGGGCGCAAACCCCACCGACAGGGCGGACAGGCAGGGTCAAGGAGGGCCAGATTTGGGCCACCAAATCTCTGCCGCGAAAACCGGGAGGCCCTGGCCGATAGGTTTTTGTGGATGGCCCCCTTGAGGCTGACTGGCCGGTCTGTCGCGGCCTGATCATTCCGGGCGGCGATCGTCCTTTGAGCGCGAGGATACCGACACCAAGAGGAAGTCGCTGTGGGCGTTCACACGCGCCGGTGACGGCATCCCTGGAACAGGAATCGGGCCACCCCAAGATCGTCGTGGGGCGGCCCATCCTCTTGAGAGGATTCAGTCCTGGGGATCCTTCGCGCTCGGCGGGAACATCACCAGCTCCGAGACCGCGACCGGGAAGTCGAGCTTGAGGCTGAAGAACTCCGAGCCATCCCCATTGCGGGTGTTGCGGAACATCGCACCCACGCGTTGGAAGCGGGTGCGCTCCTGGCCATCGGTGTCGGTGAACTTGACGGGGACGGTGGCGACGTAGTGGTTGGTCATTTGGGTCTCTCCTTGTTGCGATGGGGATCTGCCAGCACGGGGGCACGAGGCCTGGTCGCAAGTGCAAATGCGGAGGGTCCGCGGCTCCGCCGTGGAAGCCGTATTTGTGCTTGCCGGAGCGCAAGCGCAGGGCACGATTGGGCCGACCCCGTGCGATCCACATCTATGAGCAAAAAGGAGTGATCCGGATGTGTGCCACCACTTTGAAGCCGCCATCGAACCCGTCGATAGTGATCGAAGATGGCTAGGTTCGTTCTGATCCAATGCATCTGGATAACGATCCGTCACGCTCACCATGTGGCAGGTCAGCGTTCCGCCGCGCGCGAAGATCCGTCGTATGTGTCGAGTGGGGATTCTTGCTATCGGCACCAGGGTTGAGGGCGTGGGGGACAGCTGGTGCGACCGCATCGGTACGGCACGGCCAGACCTTCAGCAATGAGCGTGCTGCCGACGTCCCGACCGTCAACGAACAACGAGCCGCAGAACCGCCCGAAGTTGCACTGATCCGTACCCTCTGTCCCAGGTCGGCAGGAACAGGCCACGCGCTCAAATTCAATTGACGTCGCACCCCGCACCAATTGACCTAGACGCGCGGTCGCGCGCTCCCCGACCTCACGCTCTGCAGTACAGGCGGGTCTCCATGTCTCAGGCGCGTTAAATCCAACGAGACGCACGTTCGCTCTCAGGCCTCGAACATCGATCGTATCACCATCAATGATCCGCACATCGCTGGCGCGAAGCGACCGGTCCTGTGAGGCGGGTCGCTCTGTTGGCGGCGCGACCGGTGACAGGAAACTGGTAGCCATCCAGCCCGTACCCAAGTTGGATCGAATTTGTGTCCACTGCCCTTCTTCACGAAGCTTTTCGACGCGGGCTCCCTCGCTCAAGACACCCATCACGGCATTCGAAGTAGACGGTCCAGCACGTTGATTGACACGTGTCCCTGTCACATAGACGTAAGCGGCGTCGGCAGTTTGCGATGAGGGAACGGCTGACGGACTGTAGGGTGTGGATCGCGTGTTCGATGATTCAAACAATGATCCAACCAATGCGAAGAATCCGACAGCGATCACCAATGGCACCATGATTTGGCGTTGAGCCTTGCGCACGGCACGCCGAGGTGCAGTGATCGCGCGCGCTACGGAGACCGGACGAGGTCTCGCCTGACCGGTTCTGGTACTGCGTTTTGGTGCTGGCTGAGAAATTCTGTCATCGGCAGATGACCGTGTCTGGGAGGGTTTTTCCCGTTCCAGTTTCAGGACTTTGTGCAGGCTGGCATACTGCGCTTTGCTCAGGCGCGTCTCCGTCCCATACCGCTGAAACCGTTCAGCCATGTTCGTGAGAAAAGACACCTCCCAATCGTTTGCCTGCCCGGACCGCAAACGCGCATCAATGCGCGATTGAATCTCTTTGGTGCGTTCCGGAGAAAAAGGCATCGAAGAAAGACCTGGGCGGGTGTTGAGATGTGCAACAAATGTCTTCTGCCGCACGGCCACATTAAGCTGTAATTGCATAGAGATACCATCCAGCCATTCCCGAAACCAGATTGGCCGGATTGCGATCACCAAGACTGTCGATGCCCGTTGCTGGAGCTCACTGCGACACCGCCGAGGTTCGTACACGTCTGGGGAAACGACGAAAGGGCCGCCCGAAGGCGACCCTCTATGTTCACGTCTCCGCGGTCTTCTTTGCCGGGCCCGCAACCCGCATGACCGTCAGGCCTTTCGCTTCCGCCTTTTGCCCGAGGTTCAGCGCCACCCCGTTGCCGCCGAAGAGAACAACCCCAGTCGCGGCGAACTTGTCGTCCAACATCTCGTCGTTGCACTTGAACGGTGCCGCCCGCCCATGCGCGGACCAGCGCGGATCGAAGCGCGCCTGCGCGACACCCCGTGCGCGCGCCCACCGAGCCGCAATCATCTCCGCCCCGTGCTTGCCACCCTTGTGGCAGAGGAAGATCTCCTGGTTGCGGTTCTGCTTGATTCGTTCGCGAACCTTGTCGAGCGTGTTGAAGATCACATCGACATCGGTCCAGTCGGTGGCGCCCGAGACGATCAGGGGCACCCCCTCGACTTTCGACTTCTCGGCGGTTTCCCGATCATGCTGCTCCAGGAGCTGCCGCGCCTCGAAGACCGCCCCGGTCTCTTGCGCCCGGACGCTTGCGCGCGACCCGGCTGCCGGGATGAAGGCGTGACCGGTCTCGATCTCGTAGCATTCCGCCGCCGCCTCGCTCATCACCTCGATAGCGCTGACGATCTCGCGCAGCTGCAAAAAGCGCGCCTGCGCTTCTTCGAGCGCGGTCTCGGCGATCTCCGATCCGTCGTGGGATTTTGCCAGCGCGCCGATCTTGTCGGCGGTGCGGTCGACCTCCTTGCTGAGTGCCACCTTGCGGCGCTGCAGGATCGTGGCGAGCCCATGGGCCAGCGGTTCGATTTCTGCTTCGAGCCCGGTCCCGCGCAGCGGACCAAGCAGAGCCTCGAAGCTCTCGCGGATGATGCGGTCGGTCAGGATGTGATCTTCCGGGATCGGCAGCTGCGCGTCCTTCTCGGTCAGCCCGAAAAGCTCAATGGTCTCGTAGGTGTTTGCGGTGTCGTAAGCCATGTTTGGTCTCCAGTATTCGGTTCGACCACCACGTGAGTGTGGTGGCATGGCCGAATGCCTGGTTTCCGAATCTGCCCGGGTCAGGGACGGCGCAGCCGCCGGCTTGCCGGGCGCAAAAGTTTTCCGCGCGCAGCACCCGACACACGCGCGCGCTCACGCATGGGACTGCCCCGCGCCACAGGCCCCGTCCTCGCCGAAAAGTTTTGCGATCCTTGAGGCGGGCTGATTTGGGGGCCATCCGGAGGATATGCTTCCACGCTCATGTGTGTGTGTTTTGACGGTAGGTTTGCCCGACCCGAGCAGGCAAACGGCGCGACCGGACGCGTGAGACGGATGAAGCGGCGGGATCGTTTTGCCCCGCAAAACAGACCGAAGCGCAATCCGGCGGAGCGGCCAGGGAGGGACGTGCTCGCGAGGCGGGCAAACCGGGATGCCGGGTCCGACGCCGCGGTGAGGCCGCATGGCCGAATGCGCGACGGACCGAAGGGCCGTTCATGATCCCCAAACGACTAAGCGGAAATCTGCTATTCGGATTCGATACCTAACGCACGCCGGATTGCATCCCGATAAACGTTCTCAATTGGCAAGGTCACGTTGTTGAATGCTTCCTGTACCTTATAGACAGTGGTCGAGTGGTTGAGCGTGTTCTTCAAAGGAATCAACGTCTCATTAGGAGGCTCAGACGACAAATCGTAGTCATAGACAGCAAAGGTGATTGACGCGGGTTGCAAGGCATATCGAACCAACCCCTCCTGTCCGCCCAAGCGCTCCATGATACGCTTGAAAACAGGCTCTGGACAAACAAAGAACAATCCGCTTTTGCACAACTCTTCACGCTGTAAAATCTGGCCCTTGTATATAAGTTGTGGAAGGATGCGCTTGGCAACATTTTCCCAATTTAACCCGGCGGTTGTTTTTTCAACCAACCCGTCTTGCTTCAGTGCATCGTAGCCTGGGCGATAGGTACCCGTCGTATCAATCGTTTGCACCTCAACGGCCACGAACTCAACCAAATCTCCCTCTTCGCTGATTTTCGCAAGAACCCAGTCGACGAAGTAACCGCCCTTTTTCGATTTTTGTGGCAGGCGAAGTTCGCCCCCCCATCCTTTACCAAAAACGGCGACGCAAGGTTCTCGATTATCGATTGAGTAATTTACGGCATCCCGCCCCGCGACCAATTTCAAATTTGGTCCAAAGACTCGATCGGCTATGTCCGATAGTATTCGGTAGTCATCCGCGTAAAGCCGGATCGGGCAACAGAT
Organism: Sagittula sp. MA-2; assembly: GCF_030126985.1. Lineage (GTDB taxonomy): Bacteria > Pseudomonadota > Alphaproteobacteria > Rhodobacterales > Rhodobacteraceae > Sagittula. Next base: position 82,104 of record NZ_CP126151.1, read on the forward strand.
AACGGGTTCGCTGGTAATGGGCTTAATGGCGCAAACGCCCGACACAACTCCGTCATTGAAACTCTTCTGACAGGTTTCTCCACTGATCGGGCAAACTTCAGTATCAGCGGCATGCTTCGCTAAGTCGGACCTATCATCCGCGCGATACCCAAAGAACTCAAATATTGTCGCCGCCATGCTTCTAAGAGACCTTCTTGGCGTGCTTGCGCAGGTCCTCCAAGACGCCTCGAATCGATCGCCCTATTGCTGCGGCCAATAGCGATGGGACGGCATTCCCGACCTGTTCATACTGTTCCACTCGAGAACCGACGAAACGGTAGCTATCTGGAAAAGTCTGAATTCGAGCCGCTTCTCTGACGGTAAAGCATCGATCCTGTTCGTAGTGAAAGTACGCTCCCCAATGTGGATCGCACTTCGTCAGAATTGTAGATGCAAGGCCATCTGGTGCAACTCGACCGTAACGCTTGGTGTGATCAGAACGACGCGCGCGCCGCATGCCTCTTGGCAATAAATCTTCCGGGATGTCCGTCCAATTACCGCCCGGAGGAATGAAAGACATTCGCTTGATATTTATCTCGCCCAGCCGGGGCGCCTCATGATTAAGCACACAGTCGCTGCCATTGCGCATCGCCACCTGAAAATCGTTTTGAGGCCCGCTCCGATAGTTCTTGCGCTCTTTGCCGGTTTCTCCATTTGCCAGCGCAGGCAGGTCATCAATCGCATCACGAACGCTAACAAAAGAAGGGAGCTCCAAGTTCGTAGGAAGAGCGACGATGTTTTTACCCTCGAAATTAGAGGTGAAGTTTACCCGGAGAGGTGCGTTACGAACAGGTTCTGGGAAGGCTCGCAAGGGATCGGCTTGATCACCTCGAATCCCGATGATGACCGTCCGCCAACGCGTTTGCGGCACACCAAAATGAGGCGCATAGAGGATCTTCACATCGGCGCTGTATCCATGGTGACCCAACGCCAAGAGGATCGCCTGCAAGGTGCCTCCTCCCTCGAAGGAAACAAGCCCAGGGACATTCTCAATCAAAACCGCCTTCGGCTCAAACTCATCGACAAAACGCAAAAACTCTAGAAAGAGGCTGTTCCGATCATCGTCCGCTGAACGCTTCGGCGCATTGATTGAGAAACCCTGACAAGGCGGACCACCTGCTACAAGATCCAATTCACCCTTCTTGAGGCCCAAGCGACGACGAACATCGGAAGCGTCAACTAGTCGGATGTCTCGCGACTCAACGATGGCTTCCGGATGGTTCAAGGCATACGTTTCAGCGTGGCGCGCAACGATTTCATTGGCATACAATGACTTAAAGCCAGAAACCCGAAGTCCCTCAGACAGCCCACCGGCGCCCGAAAACAAATCGATTGATGTGTACTGCTCGCCCAAAAGACCGCTCCTCGTTTTTTTCGAAGCTCTAACACTTCCTTGGATATCATGAAAGAATCTAGAATGTCTTCACTGTTTGTTCTGTTTCTGATGGCATCGGCTTCGCTCAAACTGACGACATCAGCGAAGTCTACGAGACTGCCGGAAATCGGCGGCAGGCAATCATCTGGAACCTCATTTCTAGCACCCATAGCTTCGTGAAGCACTGCTTGGTTCGTCGGTGCAGCCTCTGAGCACAACCAAACAAATGAAGGGGAACCGCGTTACCACGGTTCCCCTGCCAATTCAGCTTGTTCCGTCTCAGACGCTGATCACGCGACCAGTGACAACCCCGCGCCCGCGTCCTGCGTCTGCTCACCGCTGTCGATGAACGGGATGATCGAGAAGGTCTGACCGCCGCGCTGTTCTTCGTTCTGCACGGCGTTGACCCGTAAATCGCCGTCGGGCGTGTTGATCAGCAGCGACAGGTAGTTATTGCCCGTGCGGCTGCTTTTGGCCATCCACGCCGAGCCAACGCGGATCGGCGTACCACGCGGCGAGCTGACCTCGATCCGATAGTCGGGGTGTGTCTCCTCGGTCTTGTAGCCGTTCTCGATCAGCATGAACTCCAGATCGAACATCATGTTGGCGATATAGCCGGTGAAGGCGTTGTCAGCGTCCATGGCGGTGAGCTCGCCTGAGATCGAGCCGGATTTCATCAGGCCGTTCGAGACCAGCGGGATGATCTCGAACGCGCCGCTTTGGGCCGCGCGCGCCTCTTTCGTCTGCACCGCGTTGACACGGAACAGGCCCAAGCCGACATCGATCTGCATCGAGATGTAGGGATTGCCGCTGGTCGTGCCGGTCTCGTTCCAGGCCGTACCGATGCGCACCTTGCGGCCAGACTTGTTGACCGCCGTCACGTCGTAATCCGGACTGCGCGCGGACATCTTGGCCCGTGCCTCGAGCTGGATGGCAATGTCGAAGCGCGTTGAATGAATCATGCCGGTGTATTCGGCGGTTGCGGTCTCGACATTGGGGGTGAGGGTTCCTGCGAACATGGGATGGTTCCTTTTGGATTGGCCGGTGCCTGACGTTCTTGCCAACGCATCCGGGGTTGCTTTCTCGACCCCTCCTGGGATCACAAATCAGAAAGCCTGCTTTCCTTTCAGCCCCGCCCACGGGTCAGATCTGCCGTCCGAGTGGGAATGCCACCGCGCCTCCGGGTGCTACGCCCCTGCCCTGCCCGTCTGGTGTTGATTGGCTGCCCGGAATTTCTGCGGCGTCCTTCGATCGCGCGACGAAGAACTCCGCCTCTTTGCCGTTCAACCGGTGCCCGCTTCGGTCGGTCAGGCCGATGCAGCTGCCGTTCGGCAGAAAGCTGATCAGGTACTGACCGAGCCGGTCCTTGTGGACAACGTAGCCGGTATTGGCCCAATGCACGGTCTGCCCGGCATCGACCGCGGCTTTGATTTCATCGAGTGTCATGTGACCCTCCTCAAGTAGAATGGTGGGTAAACGACGCAAGAAGCCCGATCTTCCAACCGGGCTTCCGTGCGGCATTCAATTGGCAAAAAGCCGGGTCCTGTCAGGCACTCTGCGCCACTTGCATCGCGCGCGCCGCCATCCAATCCTTCAGGCCAAGAACCGTTCTTCCGGCGGCGACCTCGGAGGCCCAGGCAACCCTTGGGTCGCCGCAGGGCTCCCCGCTGACATGCTGCTCGATATGGCCATTGGCCATCCATGGCTCGGGCTGGATCCGTCGCAGCCAGTCAGCCATACTCGGGATGCGGCCTTGGCAGTCTTCGCGGACATGCTGCTCGCCGATCCAGCGCACGGGGATTTCTCGACCAGCGCTATTGGTCAGGGTCAGGCCAAAAACCCGTTCGGCCTCGAACAGGCCTTGGGCATGATGACGCAAGGCCCGGTGCGTGAAGAGCGCGAGGTGCTCTTTCGAGGCGTCAAACCAATCGTGCACAGCCTGATAGTCAGACGGCACCCCGCCGAATTTCCGGGCCGAGCTTTCGGCATGATGAAGCGGATGGGCCATCTCAGAGCCCCTCGACATAGCTGTGCGAGCATTCAACGTAGCGGTCCGCATGATCGAGCGTGATGCTGTCGGCTGCGGTGTCCCAGGTCAGCGTGCCATAGCCGCCTTCGTTGTTCTCGAACCCAGGATGATGGTGATAGGCGAGCGACCAGGCGAAATCGCCCACTGCGGTGACAAGCGGTTCCGTCAGTTTGACCTCCGCAGGCTGCACCGTCACATCCTCGACATTGCCGGAGTCGCCATAGCCTTCGTATTCGGCAGTGACCTCGCTGATGCCAAGCGCACGTAGTTGCGCGATCAGTTCCGCTCGGGTTGCTTTCAGGGTGGTTTCGCGCTCTGCACGCCACTGAGCCGCCAGTGCGGCATAATCGATCTGGGGATTGGTCATGGGCCTGTCCTCTTGTCTGGAGTTGGGGGGCCAGGCGTCGCATTGGTCAGCGCGCGCCCGGAAAGCGCAGACCGGCCAAACCCCGATCCGCGACGCCCGACCCAAAGCCCGCTTTGACTTTTCAGGCGGCTTGGTCTGCCGCCTTGCTGGTTCCCTGCCCCACGATCCGTGCCAGAATGCCCAATGTATCGACCCCTTCCTCATGCGGCAGGAACACCCGCAGCTGGAAGGCGATGATCTCGGTGAAGCAGCCGAGGGCTTTGAGGCCATCAATCATGCCCCGATCCGCACCGCCCAACTCGAGGCGCATCTCGCCTGCGACCCGGCGGCGGGTCAGGGTCAGGCCGCGGCCCAGATCGACAGGCGCGGTGGTTCCGAGGGCTGCGGTCAGCATCTCCTGCGGCGTTTGCGGGTCGGAGACGAGGAAGCGGGCGCGCAGCGCGGCCGCCCCGTCCTCGCTCAGCGTCCGCCCGATCATGGCCGTCGCCCCGTCGGGCGTGACCCGGTAGATGCGCTCATTGGTGGTCGGAATGTCCTTCCAGATCGGCAGCAGGAGACCGGTCAGCAGATAGAGCTTAGTTGTGGTGGTCTTCGGCAGCGCAGCCGCCTCTTCATCCCAGAGCCGAATGAACTCAGACTTGCCGATCTCTTCCCAGGCCGAGGACTCGAAGCGCATCTCCTCAAGGTAGCTCGACCCGTTGGGCCGTACCGCCTTGCGCATCAGCGTCACGATATCCTCGTCATACATCTGCATGGGGCGGGCCGAAATGAGCGCCGCGCGTCCCGAAGCGCGATTGACCATCGGCAGCTTGTCGGGATTGCGCGACATGGCCTCTTCGGCGCCGAGGACATTGACCGGGTCCGTCACCTCGAGCCCGATGATCCGCGTGACCGCGCCGGATTTCGGGCAGGTCCAGAGATCCTCGGTGGAAACCTGCTCGATCCTTTCGCCGCGCAGTGTTTCCACGCCGAGATCCAGCGTCCCCGCCGCGCGCGCCCGTTCCGTCTGATCGGCGATCCGGCGCATAAACTCTGCAAAGAGCGCGTTCTGCATGTGGATGGGCAGCGCCAGCACCCGGTTGAGAAACCGCTGGATTGGGGGAAGCTCCTCGAGAAGCACACCGTCCTTGTCGATCAGCCGCAGGGAGGTCCAGTCGGTAAAGCTCTCGTAGCTCATCGCCTCGGCCCGCCCGGCGGCAAGATCGGCGAAATACCCACGCAGTGCGGCTCGCGCGATCGGGCTTTCGAGATTGTCCTCCTCGCGGAACATGCCTTGCGAGCCGGTCTCGCGCTGACCCTTGGTCAGGGCCCCCAGCTGGTCGAGGCGTTTGGCAATCGTCGAGGTGAAGCGCTTCTCGCCATGCACATCGGAGGTGCAGACCCGAAAGAAGGGCGCGCTGACCTGGGCCGAGCGATGCGTGCGGCCGAGCCCCTGGATAGCCGCATCGGCGCGCCAGCCGGGCTCCAGCAGGTAGTGCCGCCGCCGCTTCTGGTTCTTCGCCGTCTGCGCCGCGTGATAGGACCGGCCCGTCCCGCCTGCATCGGAGAAGATCAGGATATTCTTCTCACCATCCATGAAGGCTTGGGTCTCGGAGGAATTACTGCTGAGGCTGCGCTTCTCGATGAAGAGATGGCCGTCCGCGGCCTTGAGGGGCCGGATGGACCGACCCGTGACTTCAGCGACGGCCTCGTCGCCAAAGGCCCAGAGGATCTGATCGAGCGCCGAGGGGATCGGAGCGAGCGTCATCAACTCCATCATGGCCGCATCGCGCAGGGCGAGCGCCTCCCGCGAGACCACCAGCGCACCGGTCTCGTCCCTGAGCGGCTCGGCCACCATGTTGCCGTCGATCTCCACGAGCTTTTGCGCATGGATCGGGAAGGCCTGTTCGAGGTAGCCGAGAACATAATATGCCGCGTCACCGTTATGCGGAGTTCTGGGTTTCAAGTTGTTGTTCTGGTGATTCATTTTCGGGTTTCCGCTTTGGATAATCATGATGCCTCTGCTCTCAATCGCAGAAGGATATCCCCCATGAACACTCCCTCAAACTCTCCGCGCCGTGCGCGCGACGGCGTCGACAACCTCGCTCTGGTCGTCGCGTACCACGCCGACAATCCAAGGCTTTCCCCGGGCGCGCTGAGCGCAGCCCGCCATTTTCTGAAGTGGGCGCATGCACGGAAAGTCTCTGTCCGTGACCTCGACGCGTCGGTTTTTGACAGGTTTCTTCGTCACCGCTGCCGCTGCGGTCGCTACAGCCCCAAACAATTGCGTAGCCCGATGTATGCCACCTATACCCGGCGGTTTCTTCGATATCTCGAGGAGACTGGCGTGGTTGTGATCCCCAATGACACCGCCCGGCTTGGACAGCACCTGGAGGCTTTTGCAGAGAAGCTCGACACCGCAGGCTACAGCAAGGTGTCGTGCACAACACTGCTCAGCCACGCCAGCCATTTTGCCGAATGGGTTTTCCAGCAGCGAGTTCCGGTGACCGCAATCGGTGACGGAACCATCGATCAGTTCGCGCGGCACGAATGCCGCTGCGGGGAAATGACCAAACATGGCAAAAAGGTTCTGGCGTCTCATTATAAGAACCGCAAACGAGGTGCCCTTGCGCTTGTCCGGCACCTGATCGCCGAAGGTCTGCTCTCGCCCGAAGCACCTGACAAAGTCTCCGCAGAAGATCCACGTCTGACCGGCTTTTCGGAATGGCTGCGAAGCGAGCGTGGGGTGACGCCCAAGACCGTACGGCGCTATTTGAATGAAGCGGGCCGCTGGCTGGAACGCCTTGGGGCAACTCCGAAGGATTACAGCGCTGCGTCCATCCGGTCGATCGTCCTGGACCAGGGCGAAGAACGCTCCCGATCATCTGTGCGCAAGACGGTCACCGTGTTGCGCGCCTTCCTGCGCTTTACGATCGTCCAGGGCGCATGCGCCCCGTCGCTCCTGCATGCGGTGCCATCTGCTGTTCGGCGCAAGCTTTCTACAGTCCCGCGCACGATTCCCACTGCGAAGATCGAAGAGATCATCGTCTCCTGTCGCACCAATACGCCGGTCGAGATCCGGGACCGCGCGATACTTCTCCTTCTCGCCCGGTTGGCCCTGCGCGCGGGGGATATCTGGCAGTTGCATTTGTCAGATATCGACTGGCGCGCGAGTCGGTTGCGATTGTACGGCAAGGGCAGGCGCGGCGTGATGATGCCGCTGCCGCAGGATGTAGGCGATGCGCTGCTGGCCTATATCGAGAATGCGCGTCCGGTGGTCGCGTCGGACAGGGTCTTTCTCCGAGTCCAGGCTCCTTTCACCCCGCTGCGATCCTCCGCCGAGATTGCCGGGATCGTTTCCCGCGTCCTGAGACGCGGCGGCTTTACCGGCTTGCCGACCGGTTCGCATGTCTTTCGCCATTCACTGGCTTCCGCCTGGCTGCGCGGTGGTGCGGACCTTGACCTGATCGGTGCCGCGCTGCGCCACAGTTCCCGCGATACGACCGCGATCTATGCCAAGGTCGATGTCGGGATGCTGGCGGAAGTGGCTCAACCATGGCCGGGGTACGAGTCATGATACATCACCACGTTGATCGCTTCGTCCAATTCAGCCGCACACTCGGAAAGAAGTTCACCGCGCAGGAGGTATCCTTGCGCGCCTTCGCGGATTTTGCCGCGGAACGATCCATCACGCATCTGACAGCAGCACTGATTCTCGAATGGGCCGGCGGAGCTGCAACGCCGGACGCCGCGCAGGCCCGGTTTGATCGCGCCCGCGCGCTGGCGGTGTTCCTGCATGCGGAGGATGCGCAGCACGAGATACCGGCGATAGGGCTTCTGGGCCGATCACGGCGAAGGCGGCCCGCTCCACATATTCTGACGCGAGACCAGATCAATCGGATCATGCAGGAAGCGCTTCTGGTGCCCGGCCTGTCGCCGATCAGCCCGCTGACTTACCATAACCTGTTCGGGCTGCTCGCTTCGACGGGTTTGCGGATTTCGGAGGCATTGTCCCTGCAGCGCGGCGATCTGACGGAAGACGGCCTCATGATCCGCAAGGGCAAGTTCGGCAAAACCCGTCTCGTTCCCATCCATGCCTCGACCCGCGCCGCGCTGGATCGGTATCTTGAAGCCCGCAACAGCCTACGCAAAGTAGGCGATGCGCTTTTCGTTCTGGGCCATGGCCGCCCCCCGACGGCGACGAGGGTCCACGTGGTTTTCGTGCGGATCGTGCGCAAGCTCGGCTATCGCAACCCAACGGGTCCCGGTCCCCGGGTGCACGATCTGCGCCATACCTTCGCCGTGCGATCGCTGGAGGCCTGCGGGAACAACCCGCAGGCGGTGTTGCGGCACATGAAGGCCTTGAGCACCTATCTCGGCCATGTGGATATTGCCAACACCTACTGGTACCTTGAGGCCACGCCGGTTCTGTTGCGGATGATTGCGTCGACCGCCGAGGAGACCTGGATCGGAGGTGCGACATGACCCCGCTTGCTCCCGACCTTTCCGCCTTTCTGCAAACCCATCTTCCCGATGAATGCGGGGCAAGCCGGCATACCATCGCGGCCTATGCCCGTGCTTTCGCCCTCTTGCTGCGGTTTGTCGCCGGGCGGCTCAAGCGAACTCCATCGGAACTTTTCATCGAAGATATTGATGTGCAGATGGTCAGGGCGTTCCTCGAACATATCGAAGAGGGACGCGCCAATTCCATCCGGTCCCGCAACGCGCGACTGGCAGCGATCAAATCGTTTTTTCGTTTCATTGAGCATCGCCATCCGGCCTGCCTTGAGCAGGCAAGGATGATCCGCGCCATGCCGACCAAGCGGACAGACGCCAAGCTGATCGATTATCTGACCAAGGAAGAAGTCCGCGCCCTGCTTGCCGCGCCGAACCGCCACACGCGGGGCGGATTGCGGGATCGGGCCATGTTGCATCTGGCCTATGCGGCGGGGTTGAGGGCGTCCGAACTGCTCGCGGTGCGGATGGACGATTTTCCCGATGGGTCGTTTTCCAGCCTGCGGATCCTGGGCAAGGGACGGCGGGAGCGTGTGCTGCCGCTCTGGAAGGAGACCCAGGGCGCCATCCGGGCGTGGCTGGCCGTCCGGCCCGGCAATGTAGGCCCGGAACTGTTTCTGAACCGAGATGGGCGGCAAATGACGCGGGATGGATTTGCATATCGGCTCAGGCAGCATGTGACGGTGGCCGAACGTTCGGCGCCGTCGATTGCCGCAAAGCACGTCACCCCACATGTGCTGCGGCACAGCTGCGCCATGCACACGCTTCAGGCCACCGGCGATATCCGCAAGGTCGCGCTCTGGCTTGGCCATGCCAGCATCCAGACGACCGAGATGTATCTGCGCGCGGATCCAACCGAGAAGCTTGCGCTTCTCGAGGCGCATCACGCACCGCTGATCAAGCCCGGCAAGTTCCGTGAGCCTTCGGACAAGCTGATGCAAATATTGGCCGTCGCCGCGCAGCGTTCCTGAACGACAAGACAAAATTGGCGTCCCGCATTCTGCGGGGCGCTATTCCATCACATAGCCAAGCGCCCGATAGCCCGTCCTTCGTTTGGCAGCCATTCTGGCGAGGACGGGGACCGAACTGTCGACATAGTCAACCACCAACACGTCTTTCTTGTCGTCATGCCGCCGGTGCAACCTGCCGACATATTGCGCCAACGTTCCCTTCCATGCGATCGGCATCGTCAGGAACAGGGTGTCGAGCCGCGCATCATCGAAGCCCTCGCCGATATAGCGCCCTGTCGCGAGGATCAGCCGTTCCTCATCATCGGCAACGCTCAACGCCGTCTGCGCGGCCTTCCGGTCCGTTGCCGACATGCCGCCCCGGAGCACGGCGATATTCCTGGCGAATCTGGAAAACCGCTGCTGGAGATAGTCGAGGTGATCCTTTCGCTCGGTCAGGACAATCGGCGAGCGCTTGGCCTCAAGCGATTTCAGAACGTCGTCGAAGATCAGGTCGTTTCGGGTCTCATCCGCCGCCAGTGCTGCATAAATTGCGGGCATGGACGGGCGCTCGGCCATGGCGAGCGCCTCCGGCAACCGGAATCTCGTGTGACGTTCCCGCGCCCGATGGCGAAGGCCGCTTTCGGCGGCCTGCGATTTTGCGCTCACCTGATGGCGCACCGGGCCGCATTGCATGAAGATGATCGGGTGATGCCCGTCCTTTCGGGCAACGGTTGCCGACAATCCGGTGACATAGCGCGCTTTCGATCTGCGGGCGACGAGTTCGAAGCTTGCAGCGGACAAGTGATGGCATTCATCAACGACAAGATGGCCGTAATCGGCAACGATGTCGTCAACTTCACCCTTGCGAACCAGACTCTGGATAAGCGCCACGTCGATCACACCGGTGGGTTTGCGCTTTCCGGCCCCGATGGCGCCGATCAGCTTGGGATCGATCTGCAAAAATGAGCCAAGCCGTTCGACCCATTGATTCAGCAATTCCCGGCGGTGCACCAGAACCAGCGTGTTGCGGGCGCGATGTGCGATCAGCGCGGAGGCCACGACCGTCTTGCCGAAGGCGGTGGTGGCGGCCAGCACGCCGGTATCGTGTTCGACCAATGCGTCAAATGCCTGCGACTGTTGCCGGCGCAGCTCGCCTCGGAAGCGCACAATCTCCGGCAAAGGGGCTCCGTCCTCACGCAAATCGTCCACTTCGACAGTTGCTCCGTGATCGGAGAAAAACCCGGTCACCTCATCAAAGCAGCCACGCGGCAACGCGACGTGCCGGGGATGCAACTCGGCGCAGGACACAATGCGGGGCTTCCCGAATGTAGGCAGCCGCATCGCTTGTGCGCGGTAGAATTCGGGATTCTGGAACGCGGCCAACCGCACCAGTTGGGCAATCATGGCCGATGGAAGGTCGGATCGGTCGATGTAAATTTGATCGGCAACCGTCACCTTGATGGTCTGCGGGATGGGCACTTCCAGTCGACGCGGCGTGCTGCGACGTGACGGAGGCATTTTCCAAGGTTCGTCCGCCTGCTCGTCCTCAACCGGCATGCGGACGCCCAGCACCCGCCCGAAAAGCTCCGCCGCTTCAACGAGGTTGGTCACCGCTGCGGCGGTCATTCGCGGCAAGGAAGACAAATAGGCCCACTGATCATCATATGGCCGCATGTCCGCGTCGACAAAGACGCTGTTGCCCACCTTGCGCGCGGTGTTCTGGAGCGGCAGCGCGATCAGGTTGCCAAACCCGCCAAGCGGCATGATGTCCTGGTTCGGAAACAGCCGGTCATAGGATGCGAAGCCGATTTCCGGCCGCCTTTCCATCGTTTCCGTGATCAGGACGGATCCAAGCTGGCGCGCCAGACGGGCAGAAACCGCTTCAGCAAAGAATATCCAGACATGCCCGCCGTTACCCGACCTCGACCGCTCCAACGCTGCGGGCACGCCCTTCACCCGGCAGGTTTCGAGCAGCGCATTGGCGTCCTCCGACCAGGAAGTCTTGTCAAAATCCGCCGCCAGGAACCAGCAGGTATCTCCGGGCAAGAGCGGATAGACGCCTGCAACAAAATCCCCGCCCCGACCGTCGTCGCCACGCAGGTGCCTTGCAATAACACCTTCATCCGGCGGTATGAACTTCTGATGAGGACACTCGCCGCATTTGACCTTTGGCTTGCCACAGATGCCCTTCACCCATTCGTTGCCGCAAGCCGGCGAGTATCCTGAGCGACCGGTCCTCCTGTTTTCCCATCGCACCGGAAACACGTCAGGCCGACCGGCGAACAGGCGACGGAACAGCTCGACCTTTTGGTGCGACGGAGAAGCATTCGTAACCGGGGCGTTCTCGAATGAGGATTGTCTCACTGCCGGCACGTGCTCTGCAGCGAGACGAGCCTCTAGCGCTGCAACGTCGCGCTGAAGCTGCGTTCGTTCGACATCCAGATCGGCCAGACGGGCTCGAACCCGCGCCAACTCCGCCTCAATGTCGCTTCTGTCCGCCACCTGCGATTTCCACCCAGACCTTTCCGCCCCGTCCAGCATAAAGCGCGAAAGCGGCAGGCGTAAGCAGGTCGTCGGCTTCGGCGCGGCCGCCGACCGGAGAGTTCGAGGGGGAGTTCATGGGGATGTCCTTCTGCAGTTGAGAGCAGAGGCATCATTATTATCCAAAGCGGGAACCCGAAAATGAAACGCCAGAACAACAGCTTGAAACCCAGAACTCAGCATAACGCTGACGCGGCATATTATGTCTTATCCCAAGCTTGGGATAAAACATAGTCGCGCGGCGTCAAGGCACCCTCGACGAGCTCGTCTTCTGCGTCCATCGTCTCAAGCCGGCGTTTCAGCAGGCTCTCACCCGTCGAGACCACCTGGATGACGCAGGCGTTGCCCGCCGCGAGGTCATCCTCGATGGCGCGGATGATGGTCGGGGCTTTCATGCCCATCAGGAGATGGTTGAAGAAGCGCTGCTTGGTGCTTTCAAACCGGGACTTGGCCGAAGCCCGTGCGGCCGAGGCATTGGTCTCCCCCGAGGCGTCATTGACGCCAGTCGCGGTCAGTGCCGCCTCGAGATTGTGGTGGATCGTCCGTAATCGCGAGGACGCGATAATGCGAAGGTGTCCGGGATTCATTTTTGTTTTCCTTGGCTTCTGGATATCAGCGCGGGCTTTGCTGCGCATTATTTTGATTGCAAACCTCGGCGGCTTTCCAACCGTCTGAGGAGACATTCATGTTGAAATTGCACGACGAGCTGATCGAAGAGCTTGCGAAATCGCTCATGGAGCAGAACTACAATCCGGTGGTCGTGACCAACCATCGGCTCTACGCCCGCCGGTTCCTGGACTACCTGGCTGAGCGTGGCATGCCGGTGACGATGGTGACGCCAGCGCAGGTCGATCAGTATTTCCGCCACGCAGTCCTTTGCTTTCAGGATCGCTACGGTCGTCCGCCCAGCTCACGCTGGCACAGGCTGCCGCAAACAGCGATCGGCAGGTTGCTCCGCCTCGCCCAAGGCACGTGGCCGCCTGAAACAGAAATCGAATCGGGTGCGATGCTCCGGCACGCCATTTGCCATGATTACGGGAACTGGATGCGTGACGAACGCGGTCTGTCAGATGCGACGATCGACGCGCGCTCACGGGAGGCGCGGCGCTTTCTGGATTGGTACTTCTGCCGCAGCGGCGCCGACGATCTCTCGGCAATGGCCGTGCGCGATATCGATCACTACATGGACATGCGCGCCATCGGTCTGCGCCGGATATCGCTCTCGGGTTCTGCCGCATGGCTCCGTTCGCTGCTACGCTATCTCCATCAGTCGGGGCGGGTTCCGACCGATCTGAGCCCACAGGTCATCGGCCCCATGCTCTATGCCTACGAGGATGTTCCCTCGATCCTGAGCCGCAGCCAGATCGATCTGGTTCTGGAGGCCACCGGCAGAGACAGGTCGCCGAGGGGCCTGCGCGACCATGCCATTTTGCTGATGCTTGCCACCTACGGGTTGCGGCAAGGCGAGATCTGCAATCTCCGGCTCGACGACATCGACTGGCGCGCGGATTCGCTGCGGATCCGGCACACCAAAACCAATGCCTGTTCCACCATGCCGCTTCTGACGCCGGTCGGCGATGCGCTGCTTGACTATCTGCGTGCCGGGCGCCCGCAGGTCGAATGCCGGGAAATCTTCATCCGCTCTCTTGCACCCTATACCCGGATGACGAACTTGCACGGCATGGTCAAAAGACGTCTGGCGGCAGCGGGCGTCACCCCGGTGGGAAAACGTGGACCGCATATCTTCCGCCACGCGCGTGCGGTTGAACTGCTGCGGGCGTCGGTTCCGCAAAAGATCATCGGCGACGTGCTCGGGCACCGATCAACCGAGTCCACCAACACCTATCTCAAACTTGCCACCGAAGATTTGCGGGCGGTAGCGCTCGACGTGCCCGGATCGGAGGTGCTGTCATGAGCGCCTGGCACGATCCCGATCGCACCATCATCGACGCCTTTCTGGAGAAGTCGCAGTTCCGGCCGGGAAGCAGACCCACGTATCGCTGGTTCCTTCGCAGCTTCGAAGATGTTGCGCTCCGGCACCCTGCAGTGGATCGCCAGATGATCGAAGACTGGTTGGGCGAAATGGCACCGCGCTGGAAATTGTCGACGCTATTGAACCAGGTCTGCATCGTTGACCGTTTCCTCGACTATCTGGTCCAGAACGAGTTGATCGCCAGCAATCCCGTTGCCGAGCTTCGCAGGCAGCACAACATCAAGCAGAACAAGCCGATCTGGCGTGCCCTTGCATCGTCCAATCCCGACGAGGCCCTCGCGGGACTGTATCGGCCTGCGCCCTACGGCAGCGTTCTGGGCGACTTCATGCGTGACCATGTCGCGCTGATGCGAAACCGGGGCTACCAGTACGAAACGCAAGCTCATTGGTTGCTGCGGTTCGACCGGTTCCTGCAGGCTCATCCGGAACTGGCCGGAGAGCCGCTTGAGACGATGTTGACGCATTGGGCGGCAGCAAAGCCGACCCGCAATCACGCGGCAGAATGCCAGAAGCTGGGGCGCATCCTGACCAAGGCGCGGCAACGGCTCGATCCGAACATCCCGCCGAAACGCTTCAACCCGCGACCGGAGCGGGAGGTGGCGCGGGAGCACCGGCGTCCGCATATCTTCAGCCCGGCTGACATCCGGCTCATGCTCGAAGTTGCCCGATGCTATCCGTCGCCGCATGCCCCGCTGCGGCCGCTAACCCTCTACACGATGATCTTGCTGGCCTATTGCGCCGGGCTGCGACGTAGTGAGATTGCGTGGCTCGATCTGGGCGACGCCGACCTTCGATCCGGCACGATCACGATCCGGGAAACGAAGTTCTACAAGACCAGGATCTTGCCGTTATCGGGCAGCGTCATGGTTGAACTGCGCGCCTATCTCGATGCGCGGCGGCGCGCTGGTGCCCCACAGGACCCGCAGTCGGGGCTGTTCTGGCAGGATCACTTCAAGGATCGTTACGCCCCGGTGGTGGTCACAACGATGATCACCAACGTCATGCGCCGCGGCGGGTTCAAACCGCTTTCCGGACGGACAGGGCCGCGTGTGCATGACCTGCGGCACTCGATGGTCGTAAACCGGATCCTCCAATGGTACCAAGCCGGCATCAACCCGCAGGACCGGCTGCACTTCCTCTCGACCTATCTGGGTCACCGGGACATCAACTCGACGCTGGTCTACATCACCGTCACGCAGGATCTGCTGCAGGAAGCCAGCGAGCGGTTCCGCGTCGTCGGTGCCCCCTGCCTCAACGGGGAGGCGCTGTGATGAAAGCCGCAAATCCCTTCCCCGAACTATTGCGGGCCTTCTTCCAGGAATGGCTGGCGGAACAGCGCAGCGCCTCGATCCACACCATCAAGTCCTATCGGGACACCTGGCGGCTGTTGCTTCGGTTCGTCGCGGAGCGAAACGACCGTGGTGTCGCAAGGATCACCCTGGCCGACGTCTCCGCCGGCGAGGTCCGCGCGTTCCTCAATCATGCTGAACATGGTCGCAAGGGCACGATCGGCACGCGCAACTGCCGGCTTGCCGCCATCCGCAGCTTCTTCAGCTTCGTGGCGGACAAGGATCCCGAATATGTCGCCCAATGTGCAGAGGTCCTCGCGATCCCGCTCAAGCGCAAACCCACCGCCGCACCCTGCTATCTTGAGCCAGCGGAGGTCGAGGCCATTCTCGCGCAACCCGACCGGTCGACCATCGAAGGGATGCGAGACCATGTGCTGCTGTCACTGCTCTATAATAGCGGTGCGCGTATCCAGGAGGCGCTCGATCTCTGTCCCAAGGCGATCCGGTTCGAAGCACCGTATTGCGTGCGTCTTTACGGAAAAGGTCGAAAAGAACGCATCTGCCCGCTTTGGCCGGAAACGGTGGCGTTGCTGAAAAAGCTGCTGGAGCGGCAGCCGCGCGCACCGGATGAGCGCATCTTCGTCAATCGTTACGGCGAACCCCTGGGGGCATCGGGCGTGCGGTACAAGCTGGCGAGTTACGTCGCAGCGGCGGCGAATGCGACACCCACGCTTCGCTCGAAGCATGTGACGCCGCACAGTTTCCGGCACGCGACGGCCGTCCACCTCGTCGCGGCGGGCGTCGACATCACCGTCATCCGAAGCTGGCTGGGGCATGTCAGCTTGGACACCACCAACCACTATGCCCAGGCCAACCTCGAAACCAAGCGAAAGGCGCTCGAACAGGTTGGCGTTCCAGCAGCAGGAAATCGACCCGCGCGATGGAAACGTGACGCGGACCTGCTCGACTGGCTCGACACCCTCTGACCCCGAACCACGGAGAAATAATGTGAAGGACGTAGCCCTGAACTCCCTGAATGATAGCGATGGTGCCGCATTCCTTCGCATTATCGCGTCCTCGCGATTACGGACATTATGCGCAGCTGCGCATAAGGTCCGGAAGGCCCCGGCATAGGCATCGTAAATGCCGCGCTGCTCGAGGCTGAGCGCGTGTTCCAGCATCTCGTATTCGACACCATCATAGGACAGCGACCGCGCCGTGTAGAGGCCGAGCGCCCGAAGGTCGCGGGCCAGAACCTCCATCGCCGCGACACCGCCAGCCTCGATGGCTTCGACGAATTCCGACCGGGTCTGAAAGGGGAAATCCTCCCCGCCCCAGAGCCCGAGACGCTGAGCATAGGCAAGGTTGTGGACCGTCGTCGCGCCCGTGGCCGAGACATAGACTACGCGGGCATTCGGAAGTTTGTGCTGCAGGCGCAGACCCGCCCTGCCCTGCTGCGAGGCCATGGTATCGCCCCGCTCGCCTTTGCCGCCGGCCGCATTCGCCATGGCATGGCTTTCGTCGAAGAGGATCACCCCGTCGAAATCCGCCCCGAGCCAGTCGACGATCTGGTCGACGCGGGATTTCTTGGCACCCCGTTCTTCCGAGCGCAGCGTCGCATAGGTGGTGAAGAGGATTCCCTCGGTCAGCGGGATGTCGCGGCCTTGCGCGAAACGCGACAACGGCGTCACCAGCAGGCGCTCCTGCCCGAGCGCGGACCAGTCGCGCTGCGCATCTTCTAGCAGCTTGTCGCTCTTCGAGATCCACAGCGCCTTGCGTCTTCCTCGGGCCCAGTTGTCGAGCAGGATCCCGGCGGACTGGCGGCCCTTGCCCGCGCCGGTGCCATCGCCGAGGAAAAAGCCTCGCCGAAAACGGACGGCGTCAATGGCATCCTCAGGTGCGGCCGAGACCATGTCGCCGGTTTCATCCACGGCCCACGATCCGGCGAGATGCGCGCCATGCGCCTCGCCCGCGTAGATGACGGTCTCGAGCTGCGCGTCGGACAGCAGGCCGTCGCGCAGGACGGCGGCAGGCAGCTTGGGGCGATAGGAGGGTTTCGGAGGTGCGACAGAGGCCATGGCCGCCGATTGCACAAGCTTGGTCGGGTGTTGGGCCGCGCCGGGGATCTCGATCGCCTGCAGGCGGAAGGTCTCGTAGATCGCGTCGGACAGTCGTGCGGCATCTGCGTCCCCGGCGGCGTCGCGAGTTGCGTAGTTTAGTTCCTCGGCCTCGATCGGTGTGTCTGATTTCGCCGGTTGAGCCGCAGAGGTCGCGCGCGATCGATTGACGGGCTTGCATGTTGTGGGGGCAGGATTTCCCGGGAAGAGGGGAGAGTGGCCCAGACCCGCATTTGCGGCCCGTTCCATCTCGAGGCGCGGCGGAACCTCTGCAGTGACCCTGGACATCAGATGCGCCACGTCCGGGGACGTGGGCTGGTGCAGGTCAGCGGTGATGCCGCCCGGCTCACCGCCGCGGCATTTATCGAAGACAGAAATCCGCGTCTCGAAGCTGGTGCCGTGCTTGGCGAAAGCTGCGCCCGACACCGCGCCGGTGAAGACGAGATGGGCCGTCTCGGTCAGACGGCCGAAGGTCTCGGCCCAGGCCAGCGCATCCGGCGCGAAACCGGCCCCTGTGATGGCCACGAGCCGTCCGCCGGGGGCCAGCCGGGCAAGGGCCGAGCGAAGATGCCGGACCGTCGCCTCGGTCGAGCGACCATCGACATTGGCCACGGCCGAGAAGGGCGGGTTCATCAGGATGACGCTTGGGCGGATCCTCGCGTCGAGATGATCGTCGATCTGTGCGGCGTCGAACGTGGACACGGGACGCCCCGGAAAGAGGAGGCGCAGAAGGTCGGCTCGGGTATCGGCCAGCTCGTTCAGAGCCAGAGTGCCGCCCGCGATCTCGGCGAGGATCGCCAGAAGCCCGGTCCCCGCTGAGGGCTCGAGGACGAGATCGCTCACGTCGATCCATGCGGCAGCCATCGCCGCGAGTCCCATGGGCAATGGCGTCGAGAATTGCTGAAAGCGCTCCATCTCCTCGGAGCGCCGGGTGTGCGTAGGCAACAGGCCCGCCACCTTGGCGAGGATGGGGAGCAGCGCCGCGGGCGAACCGGCCCGGGCCAGCAGCGCGCGGCCGAACTTCCGCAGAAAGAGGACGAGCGCCACCTCGCCCGCCTCATAGGCGAGCGTCCAGTTCCAGGCACCATCGGCATCGGAGCCGCCAAAGGCATGTTCCATCTCGCGGCGCAGGCGCAGCGCGTCGATCTGAAGCCCTTGCGCCAGATCGGGCTGCAGCGCTTCGGCAACAGCAACGATCGCAGGGGCAGGATTTGCTGCCAACGGGACAAAGGGCGCAGGCAGGGACGCCTGCGCAACAGGGGCAAGATGGGTCATCGGGAAACTCCGGAATGAAGGACAGGATCAGGCCCGGACACCCTCTCTCGGGCAGCCTCGGACCTGATCTTTCCCGGCTCGTCTCTCCCTCTCGCACCAAGGTGTTCCCGACGCTTGGCTTGATTTTGTTCTTGTTATGTTCTATTTTGGAACCAAGCTAAAAAGGGGGTTCCACCATGGAAAGCACCAAGCACGCCCTGCCCGTAACGCCCAAGCAGATTGCCTATGCGCGGTCGCTCGCCCTGCGCAACCGGACGCTCCTGCCCTGGGAGGTTCAGCAAGACCGGCGATCTTTGAGCGCTTGGATCGAGGCGCAGGCCCAGCTGAAACCGGTATCGGACATGGACCGGCTGCTCACGTCCAAGCAGGTGGCCTTCGCTGAAAAACTCGCCCGGATCAAAAGGCGCGCCGTTCCGGACGAATGCTTCCGCGACAAGGGGCTCTTGTCGAAGTGGATCGACGGGAACACGTGACAGAAACGGGGCGCTCGCCCCCCGACGAACGGGGTCACAGGCCTGCGGTATCTTCACACGTCATAACTCTGAGCTTGGAAGAGCCATTCCTGGTGAAGGTCGACTAGAAGCAGAATAGTGGGATGACCAAGCGCCACCGCACCATATTGGGCTGAGAGTTTGCCTCGCCAAATCTTCTTGGATTTCCGTAAGTAGATGTATAAAAAGCGAAAACCCGCGAGGACCTGTAACGGCTGTCGCGGGCTTCTAAGGGTTTGAAGGCCTGACTTTGCCTTCGATTGCTCTCATATATGGGTATCTTCGCACGACTGTCAAGCGCAGTCTGACGGTACGCGAACAGTCGATCGGAGCATTAAGTATTTGGTAACAAATATAATTTCTCAAGAACGCCTCACGAAGTACCTCGTTGCTGCTGGTCACAATCCAGATCGCGCTCTGGCCCTCTATGGCTGGAACATTCAGCTCAGTGAGGCTTTCTTCCCTGTACTGAGCGCAGCCGAGGTCAGTCTAAGGAACATAATCGTCGCTCGCCTCATCGCGCTCTATGGTCCGCAATGGTGGGATGACCCTGCCTTTCTCTTGCAGATCAAGAGCGGCGGCAAGCGCATAGTAAAAACAGCACGCGACAAGCTCGTCACAACGGGCGCGGTTACCTCAGGGCGAATGACCGCAGAGCTCAATTTTGGATTCTGGGTGAAAATGCTGCTGCCAAGGCACGAACCCGTCTTCTGGGCAAATCTGCATGGAGAATTCCCTCACCTGCCGGGGCCTGTTTCCTATGCACAACTATACAAGCGCTGTGACGATGTCCGTGAATTTCGCAACCGCGTATTTCATCATGAACCAATTCTCCATCGAAATATCACCGCTGAGTATAGTCAGATTATGGAACTGATTAAATGGTTGAGCCCAGATAAAGCCATCTGGATCAAACAATATTCCCGGGTCATGACGGTCGTGCGGCAGAAGCCGTGAGCATTGCCGAAATCTGACAACAGACTAGCCCCCGCTTGTCTGCGTGGAACGAGATCAGCTCACCCAAACCGCCGCCCTCCTTCTGTGAACGTATACTCGTTGACGATGATCCCCTCCTCGATGGCCTCGTCCGAGGTGAGATGGTCGTATTCGACTTCAAGTTGGCGGTAGAGCCAGCGGGCCAGATCACGCAGCGCCTCGGTCACGACTTCTTCCGCGTCCTCAGTCGGCGGCTGCCAGGTCGCGCTGCCCCGCGTGACGTCGATCGACATGGTATACTCATGGTAATAGCGGCCACGTTGGCTGGCCTCCGCGGCGAGCTGGTAGAAATTCCGCCGCTGAATGGCCTGCAGCCGGTCTGCAATTCCATGCAACGTCACATCCGTCGGGGCATAGTCCCGGATGCGCGCGGCAGCGCCCTTGGCGTGGGACCAGTAGCCTTCGAAACAGGCCCCGTCGCCCTGGCTCCAGAAGCCGGAAAACCAGATGCAGGGCTTGGCCCACGTCCCGCCGCCCATCAGACGGACGGGGGTCGTCTTCAAGCGGATGCCGAGGAGCGCACAGACCCGCTCGAAATCCTCATAGACCGCGTCCCACCACTCGTCGTGGGGTCCAAGGTCGCGATACCAGTTGCGGGCCTTCTCCTTGGCGTCATCCGAGAGCTCGGGGAACTGGTAGACGGTGGTGCAGATGATCTCAGGCATCGACGTCCTCCCCGTTCAGCGCCGCGACCAACCATTCTTGCGTGCTGGACCAGCCGATGGATTTGCGCGCGCTGAGATCGATGGCATGCGCGCCGCCACCAAAGGCGTCGAGTCGTGGCCGAGAGCAGGTCAGAGAATACTGGAACCCCCAAAGGCCGGTGAGGTCGAGCTCTTCAGCAAGACGCAAGACGAAGCGGATGACGGCTTCGACATCGCCGTGTTCGTCATCATGGATCCAGAGGCTGCTGCCCTCGGGGGCATCCTGGTGCACGAGATCGAAGCCAGCGATATCCGGGTCGTCGGCGTCCTGATCCGCAGCGCGCAGATCGTGAAACAGCGCGAGTGCTCGGGCCGCCTTTTCGGGAGTGCCGACGTCGAGCAGGCATGAGAAATGGGTGAAGTAATCCGCCATGGGGACCTCCTGAATGGGGAAGACCCGGCCAGAAGGCCGAGTACTGGATTGGAAGGGTCGGCCGGGAGCGATCAGCCGATCGACGTGTCGTCTGTCGCCTGTCGTGCGGCATGAGCGCAGAGCATTTGCCGGTAGAAGCGCTTGCGCGCCGTCCGGAGGCCGCAAACAGCGCGTGTGTCGGGGTGCAGCGCCCGGACCGCCGCGCGAACCACTGCCAGTGGCGAAGCGGTCGGTGGCAAGCCAAGACTTAGATAAGTGGGATCGGTCATGTCACGTGACCTCGACCACGGGCGAGTCGAGATGCGGATCGACCTGTGCCTCGATCCGTTCGGTCCGACCCATCCAAGGCTCGGGCCGAATGGCCTTCACCCAATCGGCGAAGCTCGGGATGAAGCCAAGGTCCTCCTTAACATGCTGCTCGCCGACCCACCGGGTGGGGATGACGCGCCCGGTCGAGAGCGTGAGGATCTGACCAAAGATGATCTCGGCCATGAAGATGCCCTCGGCATGGTGGCGCAGCGCCCGGTGCCGAAAATCGGCTGTGATCTCCTTGCTCTGGTCGAACCAGGAATGCACGGCGAGGTAGTCGTCGACCGTGCCGCCCCATTTCTTCACCGAGGACAGGGCGTGGTGGTAGGGATGTGCCATCGCCGCCCCCTCAGAAATCGTGCGTGTAGAGTTCGGACGAGGTGAAGCGCTCGTTGAACTCAAGGTGGATGGTGCGAGCGCTCGCGTCGAAGCAGAATTCGCCGTAAGCCCCGTCGTTGTTCTCCCAGCCGCCATGGGTGACGGAGAGGAAGTCGTAGGCCAGTTGCTCGACGACATCTTCGAGCGAAAGCGCCCGCATCTCGACCTCCGGGTCGTCCCAGGTCAATGCGGCATAGGCGATCTCGGTCTTGGGGAAGGCAACCTCGGTATCGCCAGCGTAGGCTTCGATGCTTTCAACCTGGCCGCTATCGCCATAGCCGTCGAAACTCACGGTCACATGGGTGATGCCCGCGGCAGTCAGGCCATCGAAGAGGCGCTCCTTGTTGGCCGGACGCAAGGCTGCGATCCGCGCGTCACGCTCGGACTGCCGAGCCAGCACGGCAGCGAAATCAATCCTGGACGGCGCCATCGGCCCGGCCAGGGTGGGTTCGATCTTGGACATTGGAAACTCCGGAATGAGGAAAGGGATCTGAACCCCGAGGCTCTCTCTCGTCCTCGCAGGCTCACATCCTCCCCTGCCCTTCTCTGACTCTCGGGCGTCACGCCGCGATCTGCAGGGCGCGAGACGCGAAGACACGCCAGAGCGGATCGACAAGACGGGCATCGAGAAGGTCGGCGTGATGCCGCAGCCGTCGCGCGAGGCCATGTTCATGCCACTCGGCCGCCCTCATGGCCTGCGCGCGGGTCTGGCTGGCCTCGGACACGACGGCGCGGGCTTCGGCGGCATCCGAGACCGGGTGGCACCATGCGACCCCGCCATCACAGGTAGCTCCGGCCAGAACGAGGAGGCCCTCTCGATCGAGGATCGCCAGGATGCGCGGCGCGTCTTCAGGGGTGACATTTTCGGCATGAACGATTGCCCCCTGCATGGCTTCGGCCAGTGTGGCAAACCGCTCCAGTACCTTGGGGTGTGCCTGCCCGGACATGAGAGCTGCGGGCGCATGGCAAGCCGTCGTGAGTGCGAACGGCAAGTCTTGATCTGCAAGAACGGTCAGGAAGCTCGGCGGCAAACCCGTCTTCTGTGTTTCCGGCTGAGTTTGGAGAGGAAGGTCGAACATGGGCATATCTCCGACGGTGCGGAAAGCCTCTCTCCCCGCTTCAAACCGTCAAAGACCAAACCGCCCCCTCGGACTCTCTGTCGCTGATCGGGCCGATCATTTCGGCGTTGGTAAATCGCCCCATCGAACCCGCAAGTAGCGCCCTTCGCGCTTTGGAAGATCTTTTCGGTCGATCATGCGACCCGAGACCTGAAAATCCTCGTTGATCTTTACAACCAAGAGCTTGTTGAAATGCCCATTTGTATCGACCACAACCACATCCTTTGTCTTGAATGGCGTAATGGTCTTGACCTCGACATGATCATTGCCAAGTCTTCCGTCAGCACCCTGGGCATAGGTCTTGTTCAGCTTGATACCGTACGTGATAGCACCGAACAGCTCACCGATATCGCCGTAGACAGAGAGGTGAAGGCCGGTCTCGAGGTGATAGCTTTCCGCGAGGGACAGGAGATCCTCAAAATATGGGATCATAGACCTGATCGCGTTCGGGTATTTAGCGCCCCACTCCTTGTAGCGAAGCTGCTCGTCGATTTCCGACCAGGTAACCCATTCACCGTCATCATAAAATGCACGATCTGACCAATCAATTTCTTCCATGCGCGTACTTCCAACACCTAAACGTGTCGGGCACAGTAGCAGATCGATGAAACAGGAACGAGACCGGAGGCGATATCGCCTCCGGTCGCCACCTCAACCAACGCGGTCGAGGAGCTTCTTGGCGCGCCCTTCCATGTCGAGCCGCGCATCCTGCTGGGTCTTGTCGCGCGCAAGCCGCGTGATGCCCTGCACGAAGTCGAAGATGCTTTCGGGCGGGCGGCCCTCTTCCATCAGCACCTTCTCGATGATCTTGCCCGACTCTGCCTTCGAGAAGCCGCGCTTCCTCAGGAAATCCGCACGATCCTCGTCGCTGCGCGCCACGACCTGCTGCCGCGCCGCTTTGATGCCGTTCACGAAGCCCTGCGGCGAGGAATTGGCAAACCGCGTCAGCGCCGGAGCCGCCTCATGGGCGAAGCGCGAGGCGGCGTATTTCGAGTGGCGGATCTTGATCTCCTGGAAATCCTCGACGCCCCAGAGGTTGCGGTTCTGGCACACCGCCCGCAGGTAAAAGCTCGCCATGCCGAGTGTCTTGGCACCGACCTCGGAATTCCAGCAATAGAAGCCCCGGAAGTAGAGGTCGGGAGAGCCGTCCGCCAGCTTGCCCGCCTCGATCGGGTTGCGATCGTCGACCAGGAACAAGAAGACATCGCGGTCCGAGGCGTAGAGCGTGGTCGTGTCGCGACTGATTTCGACATCGGGGTTGTAGACCCCGGTCGACCAGTCGAGCACACCCGGCACCTTCCAGCGCGTATCGCCCGTGCCATTGCCCGCGATGCGCTGCACCGCCTCCACAAGCTCGAAGTCATGGATGCGACCGTAGTCGGGGCCGGTCACGGCGCGCAGTTCGGTCCGGCCATCCTCCGTCTCGAAGGTCTTCACCTGCTCGGCGCGGTGGTTGGTCAGGCCGTATTGCAGGTTGATCCCCGCCAGTGGCGCGGGCAACTGCCGCAGGTAGGAGGCCGGCGCGCCGACAATGCTCGCAAGCTGGCCGAAGGCCCAGTGCGTGGGCGCGACAGGCTCTTGCGCTTTCGGCAAGACCAGGTGCAGCCGCTCTGCACTGTCGCGCGCTGCCTCGACACGGATATCGGCGGTTTGCACCACCCGGCTGCGGCTGCGCTCAGAGCGACCCTTCACATTGGCCCAGAGATCGTCCAACGACAGGTACCGCTCGTCATCCGGCCTGTTGAACCATTCGGACGACACCCGCCCATTCCGGTCACCCCGGCTCACATCCACTTTCCAGCCACCAGCCCGCGTCGGCTGTACCGCATCCAGAACTTCCACAACGCCCATCGGCATTCCTCCGCGACAGGTGCCGGGAGCCACTCTCCCAGCCCTCAACCTGTCACCGGGAAACCGGCCAACCTCAAACTCTCTCGGGCAAACGGCGCTAAGTCGGAGGCGCCGCACGCCCGCAACTCGCTGGTGTTGACCTGCGTTCAAAAATGGCAGAGGTTAAACAAGGCCTTTCTCGCAGGCCGGTGTGCCCGCCACGCGAAGCTTTGCAGCGATCGTAATTTCGAACAGCAGACCTCATGCCATCGGCGGGTCTGATTAGCAGCGGGCACCTAGTCAGATCCGGCTTGGACATGGATCATGACAGAGAACACTAAGCTTAAGACTTTGAAACTACTGGCGAAGCGTTACGCTAGGGCGACGGGTCAACCACAGCACGTAGCGCTCGACTTTGTTGCCAGTCGAATGGGCTTTGCTCATTGGAATGCGTTGACAGGCAGCGCCAAAGGAGAGTGGGTTCCCTCCGAAGCACAAGTTGCCACGATCAAGGCCTTCGTGGAACGGATCACTTCCTACGAGGGTGCGACCTTCGACCATATCTTCGGAAGCCCCGATGCTGTCACTCGAGGAGAAGTACGGGGGCATCCATACGAACTGAAAACAATGCTTGGTGACGTCCGCATGGATGGTGAGGGTTGGCAGATCGTGCTGCCAGAAAACCCTTTGGCCGCCCCTCGTGTCGAGATCGACATCGAGCATGCCCAGACCAGCCCGATGAACGATCGCGTGCTACGTGAAGAAGCCATCGGGATTGCGAGGGAAATGATGCAGAGCGTCAAGGCGCGGCGATTTGCCGATTGGCCACGGCGCGCCACAAAGCCGGATGCGGAAGGAAATGTGCGGCACCCGTTCTTGGAGATGGAGGTATCGAACCTCTGGTACTGCCTTCACTGCAACTCAGAGATCACCGGCCCACAGATCGCTGGAAACCAATGGCACTGCCCCAGCTGCGGCGCATCACCAATCAACATTTTTCCAGAAGCCTTCTGGCTGGAACCGACCGATGAAAAACCAGTGCCAGTCCAATCCCGCGCCGAAAGGCACGAGATTGAACCCATCGTGTCAATTATAGATCCGCGGCCAAGGCTTGACCTCAACAGTGACCAGGTGACCCATTTGATCCGGGCTGCCCTGTTCGAGGATGCGACCAATGCCAGCGAGCGCATGGGAGCGAGTCTGGCCGAGATCTGGGTTGATGACGATCTCGACGTGGTTGTTTCCTTCGAGGATCACTACTGGCCCGAGGACAAGGAGCCGAATGCTGCGATCGAAGTGGCCGCACTGCTTGGAATCGAGATTGAGTTGGAAGTTACTTGGTCGGATCCGTTGTTCGCATGGCCCGGTTTGGGCACCGTGACCCAGAGCACGGCCGAATATACGCGGTTGATGCTCGACGCGTATCGCAGTCACGGCGCGACCAGAACCAAAGACGAGATCTAGCTCGTGCGCACGTTGAACAATTAGGCGCATTCAAGGTGCTCAGCACCGGAAGGCAAGCGTGGGTGCCTTTTCCAGTGGCCCGAAGAGACTTTTAGCCCGGCGGTTTAACCCGCCGGGCCCGAGGGGGAGACCCCGCTCCTCAGAACGGGATCTCATCGTCGCGGTCGACCAGTTCGGGGTTTTCGTTCTCGGCCGACTTCGGACGGCTCAGGAAGTCGACCTTCTCGGCGATGATCTCGCAGCCGTAGCGGTCGTTCCCCATGCTGTCGATCCACTTGGTGTAGTGAATGCGGCCGTGGACGAGGACCTTCATGCCCTTTTCGCAATGCTCCGCGACCGTCTTGCCGAGACCGTTGAAGCAGGTGATGCGGTGCCATTCGGTGTCCATGACACGGTAGCCGTTCTCGTCGCGCATCACACGGCCTTCCGAGAGGCGGGGGCGCGAGGTGGCGAGACTGAAGTTGGTGATCTTGGTGCCGCTCTGGGTGGTGCGGACTTCGGGGGTCTGACCGATGTTGCCGGCGAGGATGACGATGTTCTGCATGATAAGCTCCTGTTTTTCCTGTCTTCGGGACCGTCCCTTCGACAAGACCCTGAAAAAGCCCGTCGGGTGACGCGTGCACGGTGGACAGCATGGACACCGGACACCCCCAGAGGACCGGGGTGGAGCGGGCAGGACGCCAAAGGCGTCCAACACGGCCCGGACTGACGCGGGGTTGCGCGCAGGAGACCGAACGGGATTAGGGGATTGTCAGTCGAAGGGATGGCCCAGAAGACAGAGAGATGCGGGGAGCCCATGCCAGACCATGTCTCCTTGCCAATCGGGACTGTTTGACCCAAAGCCCAGCACACCGCTAGCGGCTGACCTGCCCCCTGCCGGTCCTTCATTCATAACGAGAGTCTGCAGGTTGGATTTGGGTATTCGGCTTCATCGTCTTGCGCAAGCGCGCCGGGCGCGGAGCCCTCAAATTGCTCAAGCGTCCGGCGCGCTTGTTGCGGCGTCTGGTTGGCCAGGGACGAATGCGGGCGGTCGGTATTGTAGTCGTAGCGCCAGAGCGCCAGCTTTCTCCGTGCGTCGTCCAGGCTGTCGAAGATCTCCTCGTTGAGCAACTCGTCCCGCAGGCTGCCGTTGAAGCTTTCGATGAACGCATTCTGCTGGGGCTTACCCGGATCGATGTAGTGCCACGGCACGGTATTCTCATCGGCCCATTTCAGGATCACCCGACTGGTGAACTCTGTGCCGTTATCGCTGACAATGCAGCCGGGCTTGCCGTAGACCCGGATAAGGGCGCTGAGCTCCCGGGCAACCCTTGCCCCGGAGAGGCTGGTGTCCGCCACGAGGCACAGGCATTCGCGCGTGCAATCGTCGATCACGGCGAGGATCCGAAACTTCCGCGAGGCACCGAAGCTGTCGGATACAAAGTCCAACGACCAGCGCGCGTTGACGCCCGCGGCCGATGGCATCGGGGTTCTTGTGCCACACGCTCGCTTGCGACCGCGCCGCCTTTTCACGGACAGCCCTTCCTCGCGGTAGATCCGGTAGAGCTTTTTGTGGTTCATGCTCATGCCCTTGCGCTCCAAAAGGACGCCAATCCGGCGGTAACCGAACCTGCGCCGCTTGGCGGCGATCTCCTGCATCTCCTTGCGGATATCTGCGCAGTCCGGCG
Source organism: Sagittula sp. MA-2 (assembly GCF_030126985.1). Lineage (GTDB taxonomy): Bacteria > Pseudomonadota > Alphaproteobacteria > Rhodobacterales > Rhodobacteraceae > Sagittula. The sequence goes on from NZ_CP126151.1 coordinate 109,903, forward strand.
GGCGTTCTCGCCGGACTGTCTTGGGATCGACACCAACCAGCCGTAAGCGCTGTCTGCGCCGCACGCGGGATCAGCTTGACGGGTTGAAGTTCCAAGGCAGCAACTCGTCGATCCTGCTGTCCGGGTGACCGGCGGCGATGGCTTCGAGGGTCGTCCGCAGATAGGCGAAGGGCTCCACGCCATTTATCTTCGCGGTGGCGATCAGGGAGGCGATGCGGGCCCATGTGCGGCCGCCTTCATCATGGCCGGCGAAGAGAGCGTTCTTTCTCGTCAACGCGATCGGTCGGATCAGGTTCTCGACGGCATTGGAGTCGATCTCGACGCGGCCGTCGTGGAGGAAGGTCTGCAGACCGCCCCACTGGCGATGGATGTAGGTCAGCTTCTCGCCGAGGCGCGACTTGGCCGAGATGCGCAAGCGCTGTGCCTGCAGCCAGTCACCGAACTCGGCGACGAGAGGCGCGCTGCGGGCCTGGCGGGCGGACAGACGTTGGCCCGGGCCCATGCCGCGGATCTCGGCCTCGATGCGGTAGAGTTCGGCGATCCGGCGCAGCCCCTCGGAAGCGATCTCCGATCCATCCCGGTCGAAGACTTCCTTCAGCTTGCGGCGAGCGTGTGCCCAGCAGTGGGCAACCGTGATCGGCGCGCCGCCCTTGCGGGACGGGCGCGTCAGCCGATCGTAACCGGTGTAGCCATCCAGTTGCAGGATGCCGTCGAAGCCCTGCAGGATCTGCTCGGCATGCGCTCCTGCGCGACTGGGCTGGTAGGTGAACACGACACCGGGCGGGTCTTCTCCGCCCCATCCACGGTCATCCCGGGCAAGCGCCCAGAGGTAGCCGGTCTTGGTTCGGCCTCGTCCCGGATCGAGCACCGGGGCAGTCGTTTCATCCATGAAGAGCTTGGTCGATCCCTTCAGATGTTCGGCCAGCCGGTCGGCGACAGGACCGAGGTGGAAGGCTGCTGTGCCGGCCCAGTCCGCCAGGGTGCTGCGGTCGACCTGGATGCCGGAGCGCGCCAGGATCTGGCTTTGGCGGTAGAACGGCAGGTGATCCGCGAACTTCGAGACCAGCACGTGGGCGATGGCGCCCTCGGTCGGCATCCCGCCTTCGATCAGCCAAGGTGCGGCGGGCGCCTGGATGACCCCGTCCGTGCAGATCCGGCAGGCATACTTCGGCCGGATGTCGACCAGCACGCGGAGCTGCGCCGGAACGATGTCGAGGCGCTCGGTGCGGTCCTCACCGATCCGGTGCATGCGGCCACAGCCGCACGGGCAATCGAGGCTCGCCGGTTCGATGACACGCTCGATGCGCGGCAGGTCCGCAGGCAGATGACCGAGGTTGCGCTGCCGTGCCGGGCGCGGGGTTCTGGTGGATGGCGCGGCCTGCTCCTTGCGGGTCTCGACCTCGGCGACGGCCGTTTCCAGGTCCTCGAAGGCCAGCTGCCGGTCGTCTTCGCTCAGCTTCTCGGACCGCTTGCCATGTACGACATGGTTCAGCTCTGCCACGAGATGCTCCAGCCGGCGGTTCGCTTCCTTCAGCGCATCGCGCTCCTGCAGCACCGCCAGGACCGCGGCGCGCTGGCTCTCGGGGATCGCGGACAGGTCGATGGGCGGGGCGTCGGGCATGGCCGAATTATACCGTGCTCGGGGCGCCGATGCCCGGGCATTCCCGAGGCCGAGTCACTCTGCCACAGCCGGTCGTCGCACCTCCAGAGACCGCACCCGACGCCAGTCCAACCCGGCAAACAGGGCTTCGAACTGCGCCCGGTTCAGCGTCATGGCCCCGTCGCGGATCGCGGGCCAGGTGAAGGTGCTTTCTTCCAGTCGTTTGTAGGCCATCACGAGCCCACTGCCGTCCCAGAACAGGATCTTCAACCGGTCGGCCCGCTTCGAGCGGAAGACAAAGACGGTGCCGGTAAACGGGTCCTCGGCCAGCGTCGACTGGACCAGCGCCGCCAGACCGTCATGCCCCTTGCGGAAGTCGACCGGCTTCGTCGCCACCAAGATCCGCACGCCCTGCGAGGGCATCAGCATGGATGCGCCTCCAGCGCATGGACGATCTCGGCAATGCGGGCCGCGGGGATGTCATGCGCGAGTTCGATCACGACAGCACCCCGAATGATCCTGATCGGGGCCGCCTGCGATGCTACCTTCGGATGCGCTTCCTCCTCGGCGACCTCGCAAACGACGAGAGGTGCAAAGACAGGTTCCTCGACTTCGGCCGCAGGCAGCACAAGCTTGCCTTGCTTGGCCTCTCGTCGCCAAGCCGAGAGCTGATTGGGCAGAATGCCAAACCGCTCCGCCACGGCATTCACCGTGGCACCAGCCTCCAGGGTCATCGAGACAGCCAAGGCCTTTGCCTCATCCGGCCAACGGCGGTGACCCGACGCATAGATCTCGACCCCCAGCGATTTGAGAAACGAATTTGTAGCGCACATTGCGAAACGCACTCCCCATCATGAGATGGAGATCACCTCGCAGCCGAAGCCATCAGCAGCAACGTGGGGTCCAGACGGCGCTTACAACCAGCCTGCACGCCCGGCGCTGCGAGATGTCATGATCCCGCATCACCTGCAGCGCCGCATCTCGCCGCTTGATCAATGTCGTCAGTTCTTTCCCAGCAGGTCTTTCAACACGACGTTGTCGAGCATGGTGTCGGCCAACAGGCGTTTGAGTTTAGCATTCTCGTCTTCGAGGGCCTTCAGCCTTGCCGCCTCGGACACTTCCATCCCGCCATATTTGGACTTGAGCTTGTAGAATGTCGCTGTGCTCAGCCCGTGCCTGCGGCATACCTCCGCTGTCGGCATCCCTGCTTCCTGTTCCTTGATCATCCCGATGATCTGCGCCTCGGTGAAACGGCTCTTTCGCATGTGTCTGCTCCTTCAGAGTTGGCGCAGACTCTACATTACGGTGAGGGATTTCGCGGGGGGCAGGTCACCAGACGACCAAGCCGAATACCGAAATCCAAACTGCAGACTCTCGTTATGAATGAGGGACCAGCGGGGTGCAGGTCAACCGTGATAGTTCGTGGAGCTCATAGAAGCGGGTAACACCTCGAGCGAACTAGCCATAAGTTGAGGGCACCCTACATCAAAACGCGCCCCATGATCAGCACTAGGAGAAGGACGGCTACCCTTTGAACAGGCTGTCCGCATCCGAGCACATTCCCGAAAGCAGCCCCGCTAGATATAGAATTTGAATGGCTGCGGTCCGCCCTCCCGCGCCGAACCCATCACAAGGATGTCGCCGACCATCTTCGCGAAGCGAACCGTTACCGGCAGCCCGTCGTTGAAGTTACACGAGTTATAGTTGATCTTTGTCAGTCCCATGATGTCAGAAAGAACCGTCCGCATCTCTGGTTGACGATGCTTTGAGCGCAAGATCGTCACCATAAGCGGGTTGGGTGTTTCAGGCCCGATATACGTATCCAGCTGTGGGACGTAGCCGCTCGTCCAAAGGTAGGCGTTCTTCTCGTCCAGATTTAAGGCCGTCCCCCTGATCACGGGGTAGTCGCCTGCACGGAAGAGCTTTGCGTCACCACCCGTCGGCCTGATCCGTACACCGACGACATTCGTCCCTTTCGGCGCCGCGCGACAGAAGGCATTCCACTCCTCGTCGTTGAATGACGCCTGCCCATGGATGAAGAGCTCCTTGGGCGGTTCGGAATGCAGGTCCCGATACGCTTCGATCACAGTTCCTAAGAGCTCTTCCGCGGCGTGGGCGTTTAGATGGTACTCGTATTCGCCGGTCTTCCAAGGGCCATTCGCGCCGCGGAACACCACGCCATCGCCTTCACTCAAAAACATCTGCGCCGCGCAGCAGACGTGATTATCGCGGTTGTTCGGGAGGTTTTTGTAGACCATCCCGATGTAGCATACCCCTTCGCGCACGTTCGACAGCCTCCAGGGCGGTCGGTCCTGAGTCTTGTAGTAAAGCCCCGTCGCGATGTTCCACGCCACTGTCGCCGGGTCTTGGGTGGTTCGCTTGGGATAGCCCGCATTGTTGGTGAACGCTGTCGGTTCGAGGGTCGACTCGCGCAGGATCTGAGATGGCGCGATCGAGAGCAAGGTCGCCTTAATGTGCCTACGGAAGTCGGGAATGTCGTCAAACACGTCCTCGATGTGCGGGTCGAACCGTTCGTCCATGAAAAGGAATGACTGGGGTGACCTTGCGCGCTGCTTCTTGGGTGTTTTTCCGGCGACGAGGGTCAGACCGGTCCGCCTCGATTCCGGACGGCAGCGCTCGTAGACTATTTCGGGCACGACGAATATCCATACGTCGATCGATCCCTCTTCGTTCCGCCTGAATTTGTGGACGCGCTCAGTGTAGATACGGGCGACCGCATCGACGGCCTCGTGCATGTTCTGCACCCTCGTCGCGCGCTCGATAGCGTCGAACTCGACCGTCAGGGCCCTGAGCCGATCTGGATCGAACGTAACGCCGAATGTCTCTTCGAGCCCGGCGAAATCCGCGAGATGAAGGCGGTCCTTCTTCTCCGTCGGCCCCGGAGGCGGCACCGGTATCCCCGAAAGCAGCCGTCGGCTCCAAGAGCGGAAGTGGCCGATCCCGACCGACGTTCCGACAACCCCAATTCGAACCTCTCGAGGCTTCCTGGGACCGTCATGAGGTCCATATAGATAAAGGCCATCCTTTGGGTGGTGACTTCTCTGGTCATGGGAGAAGTCGAGTTCTGGCTCGTCGAAGTGATCCACGATCAAGTGTGCCTCGGAAAACCTCATGTACCGTCTCCTTCAGGCACAGCATCTTCGTCGTCAGCCCCTGGCCGACCGAGCGTGCTTTCGTCCTGCTCTTCGGCATCCGGGTCGCCCACGTCTGGAAGTGCGGTGCTGACCGGTGACGTGAAGAGAAGTGGCTCAGCTGAAAGAAGCATGTCCTGGCCCGGAGCCAGCGAAACCCGAATAAAGGCCGACTCACCAGACATGATCTGAAGAAATGCCAGAAGCCGCCCATGCCATTGCTTGTTGCGCCAACCCTTGCAGCCCGATCTGCGAAGGCGATGCATCTTCTTCGGGTCGTCTATGCGTCCGCCCTGCTCTGTATCGTTGTCTTCCGCGAAAAGGACGCGCGCCTTCAGGCGGAAGTGCCAGAAAGGCCAGTTCCGAGGAATCGCTGTAACCCCATACGACCAGACATGCTTTCGGGCGATGTTGCGCAGCATCGACGACCGGCGCTCGCCTTGCCGGCCCCAAGGTACCCGTTCACCAATTCCAACCTGGCGGGGGGACACATGGAAACCATCGCCGTTGGAATACGCGTAAGCGACCATGCCGATCTTCCTGCAGTGCCGTTCCCATCCATCGCGCAGCAGGCCCGTGAGCATGTTCGACAAATCGCGCCCTGCGACACCGATCTCGGGCATACCCTTATCCACCGCATCCACAACCGGCACTGATGTACGCAGGCGCAACTTCGCCACACCTCCGAGGCTTTCCTCAATATCAGGCGGCGCTGCGAAAGTGATCACGCCTCGCTCATGCGCGACGGCGGGAAACGACAGCCCTTGCACCCGTCTCTTAAGGACGCCGGTTTGGACCGCTCCCGTCGCCTCGTAAAAGTGGAGTTCATCGGGCATTTCCAAGATCTGAATCCAATTCGAGACCAAGGATTCTGGCTCGTGCACCAGCGGAACAGCACCACGCTTTCGGAAGCTGTCCCATTGGGCTGCGACCGTGATGTTCTCACGACGGCACGTCACTCGTTGGCGGCGCAGCGTCTCGAGAAGCTTCGAAAGCCCTTCCGCCCAGCCGCTCGTGAAATCGACAGGCGTCGCATCGCGGAGACCATCAATCTTGGCCCCCTCCTCGATCCGTAGCGGGATTATCAACCGAGCGTCACCTATACTTGCGGCAAGCGTCTTCGCCCTGTCGATCAGATCCATAGCGTCTTCGTTGGCGCGAGTGGCCGCGCCCGCCACCGCCAGCACCTTCACAGCGCGGTGCTCCAGCGCCACTCCAATCTCCTTATGCCATCTATCTCCAGGCTCGAGGGTCAGGATCTCGGAAAAGACGCGATACCCATGCGCTTCGAGCTTTGGACCAAGCCATAGAATGAACTGGTCGTGGTCGGGACGTGCTCCGACGAGGAACAGAGTATCCCTCTGCGCTTCCGCTTCAGCCTCCACCTTGCTGCCTGTACCTAGCTTCGGAAGCAGCGCTTGAAGGATCGAGGGAGGTTTCACGCGGCCTTCGCGCTCATCCAATGTCTCATTAAGCATCCGCTTCAGGGTACGCCCGCTCGCGGGGGTCCATAGCTTGGGATGAGCCTCTTCGATGTCAGGATGAGCACGCAGCAGCGCCTCGAGATCTTCGCGCCCAAAGATGTTTCCTGGAGAGCGGACCGCGGGGCCACATATCTCCATGAGGTCCTGCTTCCGTTGTGGCGTCATCGCTACAGACGTTGCCAGGATGTAGCGATCCGGCGCCAACTGATCGATCTTCGCTCGCTCCTTCGACATCTCACTCTTCAAAGCAGCGATCGCAGACTTTTCGTATCTCTTGGCTTGCAGGATAGTCAGGCATTCTGCCTGCGGTGCGTGACGTCCATCTATTCCACCATCGGCTCCTTCGCCGAATTGCTCAAAGCGAATACCTAGAGCACGACCGATAAGATCGGCTGAAAGCGCCTCGAACTCAGAGGGCGATAAGGCAGAGAAATCGACTGGCATAGATACAACATATCGTCATTGAGTCCAGTTTACACCCAATATTCTCCTCAAAGACATGCCGATCACCAAGGCGGTTGACGGCTGGCTGGCGCATCTTTCCTGCGCCTCAGCCCTGGGGAAGTGAGGCCGAAGCCTCACCCGAAGGGATCGTATTCCGAGACGATCACGACCTCGTCTCCGTCGATTTCATCGGCGGGGACGGCGCCAAAGGTTCCATCCCCTGCCTGGAAAACGACGATCGAGACCATGAGCGTGGCGGCGAGGGAGGCGGCGAAGGCGTGTGCATCTTTGCGGGACATCTGTTTGGCTCCTGCCTTGGAGGCGGGGGACCATCCCCCGCGCGACAGGACCCCGCAGGCCCGAAGACTGGCTGACATCACCGGGTGCGTTCGGCTCGTCCGAATCCACTCGGCGGCACGGGCTCGCCCGTAGTCCGACCCCTCGCGGGTTGATCTCGAAGACGGGATTCGGGGCAAGGAAGGGAATGGCGAGCGGGGGATGGTGCCCCAACGTCAGGAGCCGATTGTCCTGCTGATGCTTTGAACGCCGCCAGCCTCCCGGGCAGGCTCTTGGCTGAAGACCTCCTTCTTGGGGGATGGATCCTTCGGCGCCCCGCGATTTCACGGGACGAAGGTCTGGTCGGTGAGAGGCCCGCCCATGGGTAGGCCCCTCACGCCTTGTCAGGGCTCAGGCGGCCAGGTCTGCGCCCCGTGCCCTTTCGTCGTCCTGGGCGCCGACGATTTCCAACCGCGCGTTGCGATAGCCCTCCCGCGCAATCCAGAGCTCGGCCGCGGTAACGGACTCCGCCAGATGCAGCAGTTCGGTGTTGCCACCGAAGTCCAGAAGCACGCGGACCTGCCCGGCCTTCGGCTCCTCGGCCAACTCGAAGACCAGACGGCTGTCGGCCGAATGGCTGCGCATGATGGTGACGAGGATCAGCCCGTCCGAGGAAAAGTTCCCCTCATGGAGCGTGAAGGAGGCTGGTGCCGTCCAAGTCGGATAGACCCGGGGAGGTTCCTTCTTCACGAGACGGCCGATGCCGTTCGAACGCTCCCAGGCGGCAAGCTTCTTGGTGAACCGTGCTGGCGGCTTGGGACTGCCGTCGGTGTAGCGGATCAGCGCCCCGAGAGGGGCTGTGTCGATGATGGTTGTTGCAGACATGATTCCTCATCCCGAATGCGAGCGTTCGCATTCATCATATTGATATTGCTGTGTTTTGTTGGAATGAGGGGCGGGGAAACCCGCCCCCGGAAGGCTCAGATCACTCTGCCGCCAGCATCGACGCGTCGCCGTTCGGCAGATCGGCCGTCAGGAAAGCCGGGAGATCGACATCTTCGGGCTCGCCCGCGTCCTCCCCCTTCCCTTCTACGATCGGCTCGCCGTCGCCTGCCGCCAGATCGGCCCGACGCAGGACCTCGGGCAACCAACCGCTGCCCTTGAGAAGCCGCTCGGCCTCCGTTGCCATCTCGCCCTTCTTGAGGTGATCGAGAAGCTGCGCAGTCCCCTCCCCCTTCGCCTCGCGCACGGCCTCGAGGATGCGGGCCTTGGGCACACGGTTGAGATAGGTGTCGACCGTCGGCTCCCAGCCCGCTTCGACCATGTCGAGTTCGACGGCACGGGCCACCAGATCGGCATGAGCCATGCGGCGGGTCAGACCGCTGGCGGAGATGCCCGCCCCATAGGGGTTCACCTTCTCATGGAGCGCGTTGATCCCGAAGCTGAGGCAATGCGCCAGCAGCGCCAGACGGCTGCCTTGGTCGAGAACGGACAGATAGTCCCAGAGCTCCGCATCATCGCCTAGAGGCAGATCGGCCTCCCAGGCCGCATGACGTTCGTCGACGAGCTTCGCCACGACGCTGTCCTTCAGATCGGGCGACTGCGCAGACATGTAGACGTGACGCACCGAAGCCTCGAGACAGCTGCCCGAGGCCGAGGAGGTGCGGAAGGTGTCCGTCACCAGTTTCAGGAGCAGGAGCGTCAGCGCGACCTCCGGCGAACGCCCGATTGCCTCACGCAGTGCGAGGGTCCTGTGGGCGGTCAGTTCCATGACAAGCCGCTCAGGCAACGGCTTCAGCGCACCGTCGTCTTCCTCGTCGGAAGGTTCAGCGCCGATCGGCTGACCACCCGAAGTGATGACGGTGCCTCCGGCGGAGGTCGCCGACGGTTTCCAGGTAGAAACACCGACATCATCCCCCTGCCCCACGGCATCCGCGCCGTCACCATCCTGGACCGCGGTCTCCTCGCGAGGCTCATCTTCGGGCCGGACATACCCGCGATAGATCGCAAGACTGCCGTCCCGATCCAGCGTCACGAACACGCCCGCGCGCGCAACCTCGGCCGGGTCGTAGTTCAGCGGCCGCTGTTCGAGCGCTTCCATCGCCATTTCCAACTGACCGAGCCGAGCGTCGATCTCCTCGGGATATTCATCCTGGCCGGAATACTCTTCCTCCAGCGCGCGGTATTCGGAGAGCAACGCCGCATGGGACGCGCTCTCCTCGTCTGTCATCGGCGCATGATCACCGGCCAGACGCCGCAGACCGTGGCTGTAGCCATAGGGCAGGTCGGCCGCCACCTCGATCCACTTCCAGCCCTCGGAGGAAAGCGCCTCGGCTTCTGCCTGAAGCTTCTCGGCGACGAGCCGGTCGAGTAGGGCAGGGTCCTCGAGCCAGCCACCGTCGTCACCCTGGAAGAGATCACGCAGTACGACACCGCCCGCCGCCTCATAGGCATCGACACCGATGAACACCGCGCGACGATCCGAAGCTCGGACCGAGGTCTCCGTCAGCATGCGCCGGATGGCATAGGGCTCCTTGTTCCAGGAGTTCTTCACCGCGTCCCAGACCTGTTCCTGGCGCGCATGATCCGGGTTCACCGTGAACGCCATCAGCTGTTCCAGCGTCATGCCATCCTCGGCATAGACCTCTAGCAGGGCAGGGGCGACGGAGGCGAGCTTGAGGCGCTGCTTGACGATCTGCGGCGTCACGAAGAACGCCGCGGCGATCGCTTCTTCACTCTGACCCTTCTCGCGCAAGGCCACGAAGGCGCGGAATTGGTCCAGCGGGTGCAGAGCGACGCGCTGCATGTTCTCTGCCAGCGAGTCGTCCTCGGCCAGAATGTCGGAAGCAGCATCCCGCACGATGCAGGGGATCGGCGCGGCCTTCGCCAGCCTCTTCTGCTTCACCAGGAGCGACAGCGCCTGGAAGCGGCGGCCACCGGCCGGGATCTCGAACATCCCGGTTTCGACACCATCGGCATCGAGAACAGCCCGCACGTTCAACCCCTGCAGAAGTCCGCGCCGTGCGATGTCCTCGGCCAGTTCCTCGACCGAGACGCCGGCCTTAATGCGCCGCACATTGGACTGGCTCAGCACAAGCTTGTTGAAGGGGATGTCCCGCGACGGGGACAGGACGATGTTCTGGGTTGCTTTCGCCATCAGATCTTCTCCACGACGGGCGTCGGAAGCCACTCTCCCGATCTCACTTCCCGTCACCCCTCAAACCTGCCCTCCTTTCTCTCTCGAACATCCTGTGGCTGCCAAGAGCCGACTTAACAGCTGTTAAGTCATGACACGCGAGCCATGGACGATCTGAACTTAACAGCTGTTAAGCCGCACTCCGCCGACCGATCAGCGCCATGACCATCGGCCCACAGGAGAAATCGCCAGCTGCGGCTTTGGATGTCAGCGCGCGGAGATAGCCACCGGGCGATCGGATGTCGGCAAAGCGTTCCAGTATGGCGACGACCACGATCGACGCCTGCTCAGGGCCCATGAACCGCTGCGCTTCTTCCCAGGCAGATGCACTGATCCCCATTGCAGGTCGGACGTGGCACGCCGCATCGAAGAGTTGATGCCAGTGCCGGATATCGCCCTGATAGAAGGTCTTGAGGGAAGGGCAGGCGGCAAGTACGAGATGGAGGGGGATTTTCGGTACTTGTCGTGTAACCGGTTCTTCCACGTCTGCAGCAGGCGCATCCGTTTCATCATCTGGCGCACCGGCCGCCGCCCCGCCTTTTTCTAAGGCAGGTTCAAAATCCATAGATTCTTTATTTGAATTATGAAGGTGGCGCTCAAAACGGGCATCATTGGTGTTCATTTCTTCCGTTTCAGGGCCATCGATAACGTTCCGCGCCTGATCGAGAAGGGCCTCAAGTTTGACCCGATAAGCCAAGAGGTCCTCAAGTGACAGCTTGCGGCGAAGGGCGCGTGCCGTGAGGGCGGCCGTGTCCCGCATCTGATCCCAGAGGCCAAGGTCAGGCCGGATCTCCTCTCCGAACTCCGCAAGGGCCGCGAGATCGCGCCGCATAAGGCTGACGACCTCCCTCAACCGCCTGACACGCTCCTCTGCCTCACGCACGGCCTCTGCGGCCCGCGCGATCTCCTCGGACCGGCAGTAGAGCTGCGAGAGGTCGAAGCCGAAAGCCACACGCTCTTCGCCTTGCTTGCGGACATAGCGTTTCCCGTTGGGGCTATCGCGTCGCATCAGCAAACCGGCCTCGACCAGGCGGGCCAAGTGACGGCGCATCGTGGAGCACGGCATGCCGTTCAGTCGCTCGCAGATCGCCTTGTTGGACGGGAAGACAACCATCTCGGCGTTCACGCCAAGCGCATCGTCGGGAAAGAAGCTGAGCAGCCCCTGGAGAACCGTCAGATCGCGCTCGGAAACCCCAAAGGCAGCCTGCGCCTTGGACAGCTCGCGCAAGAGCTCCCACTTGTTGACGGGCTTGCCAGGAACGGACGCCTCGGGTCGCTCGACTACGCGCAGATGAGCGTGCGAGATCGGCCGCATAAACGGCGAAATCGGTGTGTACTCCATGCTTTTAGTTCACGAAGGCAAAATTTCCCTGGCCCGCGAATCGCTTTGCGCTTGCGGGAAAGGGGCCAGATCGCTACATTCAGAGGTGCGAAAACTGAAGTTTTGTAACGGGCTGGTCCCGTGCGAAACCTTAGAAAGGTCTCGTGAAGCTTGCTTCTCGGGGCCTTTTTCTTTTCTGCCTGTCTCGTGCCTCCTTTGTTTGTTGCTCTTCCTCAGTCTTCCGAACGCTTCCAGCGCTCGTGAAGCTCGGCGATCAACTGCGGGGCATGGCCCTCTAACCAGCTGACGAAATCACTATCCTCCGCTTTCAACTCGAGCTTAAGTTGCTTGCCGCCACGTCCAGTCGTGACAGTAGCTGCGCCGACGCCTGGAATAACCATGCCAGGTTGCCCGCGAGGGCGAGGCGAGGGCGAGGTCTGCTCAGGCTTTCCTGCAGCGGAGAGGACGGCCAAAAATGCATTATCGGATTTCTCGTTTATCCCACCTTGGTGGGTGGTCTTCGCCTCACCGGCCAAAGCGGCAAGCCGTTCGCGATCGACATCCTTAGACCCAAGCAACTTCTTGAGTTCTTCCCATCGCGGCCTTCCGATGCCCGGTGCCGCGCCAATGGCTAGGATCAAGTCCTCCCCCACGGTGCGAACAACGCTTAACAGCTGAGAAACGCCCGCCTCGGTCAAATTGAGAACCTCGGCGACCCCCTTGTTTGTGCGTTCAGATGCGCTCAGATGGTCACCGTCGAGCAAGGCAGTGGCGACAAGCGCGCGTTCGATGAAGCTAAGGTCCCGACGCTCCTGGTTCTCCAAAAGCTGATCGCGAAGGGCCTGATCACCCTCCATCTCCGTGACGATGGCGCGGACCTTGATCCCGAGTTCCCTGCAAGCTTCCAGACGACGACGGCCATAGATTAGGCTGTAACGCTCACCCTCAAGCGGCCGGACAAGTATAGGCACGCGCTGACCATTCTTGGAAATCGAGGCTTTGAGACCCTCGGTCTCGATGTGCAAACGGTCATCAAGCCGACCTGCGGTCTCGATTTGGTCAGGCTCGATTTCGAAGACGCCGCCGCGCAGCCTGCGCCCTTCCAGTGCGTCCGGCGCGTTGCGCAGGGTCTGCAACGGCAGCCCGAGTTTAGGCTTTCTTGCCATTTCGGCCCCACGTGTTCTGGATGATCTCAGCGATCTCGTCGTTGACTGCGTTCATGGACTCGATTGCGCGGTCGAATGTCTGACGCGTGAAGTCCTTCTTGTCGGCCTCATAGAGCGTCTGCTTGGTCAGCCCCGCGTCAGAGATAGCCGTCGACTCAACCATATGGTTGGTGAGGACTGATCTACCGAACAGTCCACGGATAAAGGCAATGACCTCGGTCTGTGGGGCATCGCCCACCTTGTATCGGGTCGGTAGGAACCGCAGCCAGTCGAAACGAAGATTTGCGCCGGCATCCCGGATGACACCGAGCAGATCAGCGGTCATGCGCAGGAACTGCGACATGGACATCAGATCGAGCATCTGCGGGTGAACGGTTACAAGGACGCCGGAGGATGCCGACAGGGCGGACATGGTCAGGAAGCCGAGCTGCGGGGGACAGTCGATGACGACGACGTCGTAGTCTGCTTCGACACTGTCGAGCGCATCACGCACCCGCGCGAAAAAGGCGCGCGCACCACCCCGCTGAATAGCGGCAGGCGTCTCGTGCTCGAATTCCATGAGTTCGAGGTTGCCAGGAATCAGATCAAGACCGCGGATGTAGGTCTTGCGGATCACCTCCGAAATCGGAACCGGCTCATCGTAGCGCACCGCGTCATAGAGGGTCCCGCCCTCCATCAGGTCCAATTCAGGCTGGATGCCATGCAGCGCGGAAAGGGAAGCCTGAGGATCGAGGTCGATCGCGAGCACCCGATATCCTTTGAGCGCCAAGCGTTGCGCCAAGTGCGCTGACGTGGTCGTCTTGCCTGACCCACCCTTGAAGTTGACGACAGAGATAATCTGAAGCTCATCCCCGCCACGACGTCCCGGGACGTAGGTGCCAGGCTTTTTTGCATTTGCCTCAAGGGCGTGGCGGATGTCCCAGACATCATCCAGCGTATAACGACGGTGACTTCCCGCAGTCGTTTCGACCTCAGCGATCTTTCCTTCTCGATGAAGCTTGCGAAGATAGGTATGGTCGACCCCAAGCAACTCGGCCGCTTCACCGCTGGTCAGGCTGCGCATGACCTTCTTGGCGTCAGGAGGGAAGTGAGCCGCACGTTGCGCGTGAAGGTTCGACGCGAGAAGCTCTGCGTAGTGCCCGATGGCAATGTCTAGGTCCTGCTCAGCGTCGCTCATCTCTGCCTCGATTCGTGGGCGCGATTTTTATGTGACCACGCGGTATTTTTCGAGACTATTGCCCGACATGCCAGATTCGCGCAAGCTCTTTCTAAATCTGGTGTCAGCCGCTGCATGACGCACAAGAGTAGCCCGGGTACGGGGACAGGCTTGCCCGCGCAACCAGCATGATATACATTGCCAAATGTATATCAACGCAGGAGGTCGCCATGCAGGTCGCAAAATGGGGTAACTCGCTGGCCGTCCGTTTGCCCGCGGAGCTCGTCAGAGAGCTTGGCCTCAAGGAGGGTGATCAAATCGACCTGGTCAAGGACGACGGTCGGGTCAGAGTCCGTCGCCTTGCTCGTGCGGATGAGGTGCTGACCGGCCTGCGCCGCTTCCGGGGGAAGTTGTCCTCAGCAGAACGTCTGAGCCGCGACGACGCGCATGAGCGCTGAGTTCGCGGACACGAATGTCGTTCTTTACCTGCTCGACGACGGCCCGAAGGCCGATCGCGCCGAGGTCATCCTGGGGCAGGGACCCCGGATCAGCGTCCAGGTCCTGAACGAGACGCTGGTGAACTGCCGCCGCAAAGCCGGCCTCAGTTGGGAGGAAGCAGCGGCATTTCTCGAAGGCGTACGCTCTTTGTGCCCCGTCGAAGATCTGACTGTGCAGACCCATGACGTCGGCCGCGCCTTGGCGGAACGCTACGGCTTCTCAATCTACGATGCGATGATTGTGGCAAGCGCTTTGGTTGCGGGCTGTACCACGCTGTGGAGTGAGGACATGCAAGATGGCCTGCTGGTGGAAGGCCAGCTTCGCATCGTCAACCCCTTTGCATGAGCGGACAGTTTCCGAGAATGGCGCAGGCCGTAACCCTGAAATCCTTCCATGGCGCGGAAGATTTGCAAGGTTATTTGGCTACTCGAGCAGCCCCAGCCTTTCGGCTCGTTCCAACAGCATCTTAACGGATGACGGCTGCCAGCTTGTCCGCCCGCGGGGTGTGCGCTCGCGCATCGCTTCTAGCCGGGTGCAGATCGCCTGAAGCGTGATGCCGGGATCCGCACCTTTGATGGCGGCAACGATGGCGGGCAGGCGGTCGTTGGTTTCGCGTCGACCAGCGCGGCCCAGCACGGTTTCGGGCAGGAAGCCGTCGCGGACGTAGGCATTCACGGCGCGCAGCAGCCGGCTTTGCGTCCAATGCCGGTCGCGGGGCAGGGGGCCGTTGATGACGCGCAGCACGTCCTCCCAAGCCATGTCGGGCCGCAGGCGGCGCACTTGGGGCACCCAGTCCTGCGCCGTCTCGTTCAGCCGTTCCATATAACCATCCTGCCGCGCCAGCCGCACCTTGCGCAGCGCCGCGGGATCGCGGGCGCGCAGGCCCGGGTTGCCGCCAACCCGGCCTTTGGTTCGTGCGCTGGCCAGCCCGGCCTTGGTGCGTTCACGGATCAGGGCGCGCTCGAACTCCGCCGCGGCGCCCAGGACTTGCAGGGTGAACTTGCCCTGCGGTGAGGACGTGTCGATCGGATCGGTCAGCGAGCGGAAGAAAGCGCCCTTGGCCTCCAGCCGCTCGATCACCTCCAGCAGGTGCGACAGAGACCGCGCCAGGCGGTCGATCCGGACAACGACCAACGTGTCGCCTTTGCCGATCCGTTCCAGCACGCGGGCCAGCACGGGACGCGAGCGGTTTCCGCCCGAGGCCTGCTCCTCGTGGATCTCGACGCAGCCCGCAGATTTCAGGGCCTGCGACTGGGGCAGGGGGGTCTGATCCTCGGTCGAGACGCGCGCGTAGCCGATCAGGGGCATCAAAACAGGCCGTTTGCAGTTTTACATACGATCAATAAACGACCGTATGTAAACGAATGCAAGCAGACGCTCTCAGGTCACGCTCGTCCAAAAACCCTTGGTTTCCTTATGTCGCGTAGCCCTTAATTGTGAGATGGGAAATTCAAGGAAATCAACGGCAGTGCTTTGCCCTTAAATATGAGATTTTGCCCTTAATTCCGATATTTTTGCCCTTAAACCTGAGACAGGGGTCAAAGACTTGTGCTGCAAATGTCGATGGAAAATGATGGCGAAGACTCGGTTGCCTTCGGTGCTGAGGAGGAGCGTAGGGCTGCGGTGCCACGTCTGCTTGCCGCAGTTGGTCACATTGCACAAAGGCGGGCGAGAAGCAAAGGCCCCATGACAGCCGAATCTCGCAATTAAGGGCAAAACTCGATGCCGAAAGCGTCTCGTCTCAGATTTAAGGGCAACGCGACACCGGCAATCGCGCGCGCATACTATATAAAGAGCAAAAGCAACCGCCACAAAATCACTTGGGTAATGTGCAAAAGAACAGTATTTTGCACATATGAAACCTCAAGCATCCGCTTTGAATGATGATTTCGATGACCCCCTCATCACCATCGAGGAGGATGAAGAGACTCACGAAGAGGATCTCTGGTTTCTGCCGGGACCACTCGAGGAAGAACCGGATGATTTGCCTCCTGGGCCACGTGCGGAACCGCCCGACACTGCTGTCATCGAAGACTGGGCAAAGGCAGAAAGCGTTCACGCTGCGCGACTGGCACGGGTCTCTGGACGTCTGGGTGCTCTGGATGACCGGCTGCTGCGCGGCCCGGAAGGCTGGCGGCATCGCCTCGCTTTGATCGAGGCAGCGAACCTCAGCTGGTTCGCAGGGGATCGGGTGAGTTCTGATCGTCTGGCGCTCTGGATATCGATGCGGCTCTCGGGCGCACAGGATGACCCAAATGCCCTTGCAAGAGTTGGATGGGCTGTTCGGCGCCTGACAGGCGGTCCCGGACCGAAGGCTGACTTGGCCGCCTTCCTGGATCGCCGCGATCCCGAGAACATTGAAGACAGCGCTGAGCGTTTCGAAGATCGTGCGGGCGGATGGCTGGAAGTAATGACAGCCGCAGCCGAGTTCCACCCAATCACCCGAGCTTGCATGGGCTTTCATCTCTGGAGTCTGGCGGGACTCGGACAGCACGGCGACCAGATCGAAGCCGCCGTCACCGCGTCCAGGATCGCGGCCTGCGACGGAAGCGGCGCCGTCTTCGCGCCGCTGGCTATGGGCGGGGCAGGGGGGCTGCGTGTCTCGGGTTTGCCAACCGAACGCTTGGCACGCTGGTTGGATGGGATGAACAGCGCAATTCTAACGGCGATGCGTCATCTAGATGGTACCCAAACATGGAGTGTTCGGGCGGAAGGAGCCATGTCTCAGCTTTCGGGCAGAACTCCGGCCGCTCTTCGGTCTGTGTTGACAGAGTGGCCTTTGGTGTCGGCCCCGATGGCGGAGGCCCTAACAGGCGCAAGTCGCGCGGCTGTTCAAAGGAACCTCGCATGGATGCAAGAGCGAGGCCTGATCCGAGAAGTGACGCAACAAGGACGATTCAGGATGTGGCGGATCAAGGACTAGACCGTTGTGATCAGATCCAGCGACGGGGACATTCTCGGTTCATTGAGGGAGGAGCGCCCACCGCCAATGCTTACGTTCATCGATGTCGCCAAAGGGTGGTTTGCATATCGACCTAGGTGTCTTGGTCAAAATCGCTCTGTGTGATCCGGCAACGAGCTATGGCAGCCTTTCGAAAAGATCCGGTGTTTCCTCGTCGCGCCGCCTGCTCAGACCCTCGCCAAGATGCAGACAAGGGTGCTTAATTCGTGTCAGGCCTTTGCCGCCCTCAAAATGGACCCACCCTCCTCTGGGCATGCCCACGCTTACGATCAGCGCCCCACATATCGGACAAGTCCGTCTGAACGATGCGCCCCTCTTGCTTTCACCATCGCCCCGAACTGCCCAACCGCCGCGGACGGATACCGTGCGCCCTGACGACAGACGGCGGGTGTGTGCCTTCCGGTAATACCAGCGGTCCGTCATCCCATACCCGTTCTTTCCTCGACCCGGCTGCCGCTTGGGGTCGAGCGCACGTAAAAGCCTTGTGGAATAGCCTCCTGCACCAGCCCGACGTGCGAGATCAGGCCGACGGCCCGGCTGCCCTCTGTCAGCGCAGCAAGAACTTGGGGTCTGATGCCGGAGGGGGCAGAATAGTACGCTAAGGGCTGATTTTGGCTCCTGTGCGGTGCAAAGTTCTGTAGATCGTTGGCCTTGAGACCGCAAAGACCTCTGCCAGGTCACTGATGGAATAGTCACCGGTGGCATGCATGCGTGCGAGTTCTTTTTGTTGCTTTTCAGAGAGTTTCGGCTGTTTCCCCCGGAGTTTGCCCTTTGCCCGTGCGATAGCCATGCCCTCCTTGGTCCGCAACCGGATGAGGTCGGCTTCAAACTCAGCAAATGTGGCCAGAATGTTGAAGAACATTTTACCCATTGGGTCCGTTGGGTCGTAGATGGAAATCCCCAACGCGAGCTTGACGCCTTTTTTCTCTAACTGATCTGCGATCGCACGTGCATCGGGGACGGACCGGGCAAGGCGATCCAATTTTGGCACGACCAGCACGTCACCTTCCCGGACGGCAGCTAGTGCTTGGTCGAGACCGGGGCGGGCGCGGTTGGTGCCCGTCAGCCCGTGGTCAGTATAAATGAGATCCTCTGATACGCCCAAGGCGCATAGGGCCTGCCGTTGTGCGGTCAGGTCCTGTTTGTCAGTCGAGCAGCGGGCATAGCCAATTTTGGTCACAGTCATAGCTTTAAAGTACGATTAAGGGGCGGCATATGCGAATCAAATCGTACCACCTATACGAGATATTCTGAGGTGTGGTTTCTCTGACCCTGCCAACCTTTGCAATACATGTCCGGTGAAGGAACCTCTTACGGACAGCCGCTTTGATCTTGGAAGGAACCACATGTCGTTTTTCACAAATAAGTTCAGCAGCCTGTCACAGACGGTTCAGTGAACGGCCGCAGCGTCGAAGCAGCCGTTCGCGCAGATCGCAGCGAACGGCTTGAGGGATGAAGATTTTCCGATGCGGGCCGGAGTGCGAGGTTGATGGCCGGACTGACGGCGGCCCGCGTTGGAAAATCTCTCAGGGAGGAAGCTGCGGGGGTCTGGCAGTGCCCTATGGGGAAAGCGGCACGGCGTTGCTGGCGGTGGTGGCTGAGCGCCGGGTTTCAATCCAGTTTCGGACAGCTTTCCTGTGTTCTATGAGCGGTGTTCGTAGTCGGCGGAGGGTGTGCGGCGACGCTGCGGTGTCACCGTTTCTGGTTTGAAGAACGACCGGCGCACGGCGCCCTTGCCTCCGGAACGAGGGAGTGATCCGGACCGGGGTCGGCGGGAAGGATGGCCCTGTCATCATGCAGCAGCCTTTCGGGGCGGAGCGCGGGTCACGGGGCGTTCGCCACGCCGGAAGGTCTCGACGATCCGCATTGCCCCGCCACACTCAGGGCAGGGCTCCCTGAGAGTGAGCGGTGGGGCCTGATCGGCAGTCGTCGCTTTGGCCGCAGCCGGCGCCTCGGCGCCGAGAAGACGGCGGATCGCCTCGACATTGCGCTTGCAGGCGCCACTGGCGAGCAGGCCGTAGTGGCGGATGCGGTGGAAGCCGGACGGGAGGACATGGATCAGGAAGCGGCGGATGAACTCGCCCGTGGCCAGCCGCATGACCTTCATCCGATCCCCCCGTTTGATCCTGTAATCCTTCCAGCGGAACGCGACGGTCTCGGTATCGGCGCTGACGAGACGGTGGTTCGAAATTGCCACGCGGTGGGTGTAGCGGCCGAGATAGGCGAGCACGGCCTCGGGTCCGCCGAACGGAGGCTTGGCGTAGACCACCCATTCGGTTTTGCGGAGCGGCGCGAGATATCCGGCGAAGACCTGCGTATCTGCCAGGTCCTTCAGTTCGCCGAAATAGGCAAGCTGCCCGGCGTGGTGCAGCGCCATCAGCCCCTCGAGGAACAGGCGCCGGAACAACCGCGACAGAACCCGCACGTGCAAGAAGAACCCCGGGCGGCAGGCGACCCACCTCTTGCCGTCGGGCGACAGGCCGCCGCCGGGCACGATCATGTGGATGTGGGGATGATGGGTCATCGCCGATCCCCATGTGTGGAGCACGCTTGTCATGCCGACACGCGCACCGAGCCGCTTGGGATCGGCGGCGAGGGTCATGACTGTCTTGGCCGAAGCGCGGAACAGCAGGCCGTAGACCGCCCGCTTGTTCCAGAAGGCGATCTGCGCGATCTCGGCCGGCAGGGTGAAGACGACGTGGAAGTACTCCACCGGCAGCAGGTCTTCGGCGCGCGCCGCCATCCAGTCACGCGCCGCGGGCCCCTGACACCTCGGGCAGTGCCGGTTCTTGCATGAGTTATAGGCGATGTGCTGGTGTCCGCACTTTGTGCAAGATGCGACATGCCCGCCGAGCGCTTCCGTCCGGCATGCTTCTATCGCCGACATCGTCTTGAGCTGGTTCAGGCTGACATGCCCGGCATTGGCCTGCCGCCATTCGGGGCCATGGGCACGGAAGATGTCAGCGATCTCCAGCTCTGCGCGGGGCAAGGCCCGCGCCTTACCCCGTTCGGTCCTCGCGGGTCGGCAACTTCAATTGCTTCAAGGCCTCGAACGGGCTGGTGGTGTCCCGGATCATCTTGGTGGCGACCTGCGTGTATCTGGCTGTCGTCGTCAGCTTGGCGTGGCCGAGCAGCACCTGGATCACCCGCACATCCGTTCCCCCTTCCAGCAGATGGGTCGCAAAGCTGTGCCGCAGCGTGTGCAGCGTCGCGGGTCTGTTGATCCCGGCCATGCGCTTGGCCGAGGTGAAAGCTCGGTTCAACTGGCGTGGGGAAATCGGGTTGATCTTCGGCTTGCCGGGGAAGAGCCATCCCTCGGGGCGTGCTTCGCGCCAATACGCGCGCAAAAGATCGAGCAGCCCGGGCGACAGCATCACCTTGCGGTCCTTCCGCCCCTTGCCCTGCACGACGTGGATCAGCATCCGGTCGCTGTCGATATCGCCGACCGTGAGATTACAGACCTCGGAGGCCCGAAGACCCGCGCCATAGGATATGCTGAGGGCGGCGCGATACTTGAGGCCCGGACCAGGTGCGACGGCCAGAAGTTCGGAGACTTCCTCGGCGCTCAGCACCGCGGGCAATTTGCGCGGCTCGGTGCGGAACTGCATGTACCGCTTCATCTCCTCGCGACCGCAGGTCATCCCGAAGAAGAAGCGCAAGGCGGTGATGCGCGTGTTGTAGACCGAGGGCGTGACCTCGGTGTCCGTCATGTGAAGCTGGTAGGCGCGAAGCTCCTCCGGCGTCGCCGTGTCCGGCGAGCGCCCCAGAAACCCGGCGAAATCCTTGATTGCCCGGATGTGGGCTTGCTGGGATTTGTCGCCCATCCCGCGGATGCGCATGTCCTCGATCATCCGCGCACGCAGCGGGCTCATCTTCTCCTGTGTCATGGAAACCTCCGATCTGGCGCTTGAGAAGGTCCCAATCGTCAGGCCGGAGAGCCCATTCGGTGAAGCGCCGCGTTCAGATCAGTGTCAAACGCGCGCACCTGGCGCCCTGCCGCGAGAGCGGCTTAGTCCTTGAGCCCTTTTTGACGAATGCTGCCGAGCGACTGGACGGCCGCTTCGGCGGACCCGCAGCTTAGCGAGGTGTTCTCCGTTCGGGTCTAGACATACTCCGTAATGCGTTTCAACAAGGCGACACCGGCACCTGATAGAACGCCGCAAGAAGACGTAAGCTCTTGACGACGCCCGGTGTCGAGCGGGTGGGGTCCTGTTATGTGACCGTAAACTGCCCCATCATGCCCGCATCCTCGTGTTCGAGGATGTGGCAGTGATACATGAATGGTGTCTCTTCCGAAGCCAGCTTGTCGAACCTCAGCAGGATTCCGGTCGGACCCTGCACACGGACAACATCTTTCCAACCGATCTGCGCCGAGTCGACCGGCCGTCCGTTCTGACTCACGCCTCACGATAATTGTCACACGCCTCAACGCCCTCTGCGACCACGTCGAGAAGTGCGTCCACATCGCTCAGAAGAACCGTGATGCGCGGGCTGCTGATACGGTAGCGGATGAAACGCCCATGGCGATCGCTGGCGACAAGCCCGCACTCCAGCAGGCACCTCAGATGGTTGGAGACGTTGGGTTGCGATAGTTTCGTCCGCTCGACGAGCTCGTGAACGGCCAATGGCTCGTTACAAAGTGCACCGAGGATGGCCAGGCGGCTCGGGTCCGCGAAGCCGCGAAACAGCTTCGCCCGTCGCTCGATGGTTGCGCTCTTGCGGTCATCGACGAATTGCGCCATATCACTCCTCGCTGATATGTTGTTCTTTGATTCATCCTAGCAGGAATAGCGCGACCATGGCCAACACCGAAAGTGCCGGATTGACGGCAGATGCCCCGCCCGTCCGTTACCGGGTTTCCGGTATGGACTGCGCCAAGGATGCCGCACAGATCGAGCGGGCGGCACAGTCGGCCGGAGTCGCGCCCGGCGATGTGAAGGTGTCGGCCGCAACTCACATCATGACACTGAATGCCCCCGAAGCGCGCCTGCCGGACATCGAAAAGGCAGTCGCGGTGACAGGCTATGGCTTCGACCGGATCGATGGCGATGAAGACATTCCGCCGAATCCTGCCCATCAGGACCCGGCCTACCGCCGCGCCCTCTGGATCGTCGTGATCCTGAACGTGGGATACGGGGTCCTCGAAATGATCGGCGGTTTCATTTCCGGATCGCAGGCCGTGAAGGCCGATGCGCTCGATTTCATCGGCGATGGCGCGATCACCTTCCTCGGCCTGCTGGCCATCGGCTGGAGCCTCGCTTGGCGGGCACGGTCGGCTCTGATCCAAGGCATCTTCCTCGGGCTCCTCGGTCTTGGCGTCCTCGGCACGACCATCGTCCGGGTCTTCGAACAGACGACGCCGGATGCAGGTCTCATGGGCCTGCTTGGCATGATCGCCCTTGTCGTCAACGCCATCTCCGTTCTGCCACTGCTGCGGTTCCGCAAGGGCGACGCGAACATGCGGGCCGTCTGGCTCTTCTCGCGCAACGACGCCATCGGTAATGCGGCGGTCGTCGTTGCCGCCGGTCTTGTGGCGTGGCTGGGCAGCGCATGGCCAGACCTCATCGTCGCTTTCGGTATCGCCGGGCTGTTCCTGCACTCGTCATGGGCGATCATCCGCGACGCGCGGGCCGATCTGAAGGCAGCGGCATGAACAGCCGCGTTCTGGGCGGGCTCTGCGCGATCGCGGCGTTCGGCCTCGATCAGGGTACCAAGGCGCTTGCGCTGAACACACCGGCGCTTGAGCGCGGCGTCGAGGTTCTACCCTTTCTCAATCTCGTGCGGGTTCTGAACGATGGAGTCAGCTTCGGTATGCTGGGCGGGATCGTGCCTTGGTGGGGTCTCATCGCGCTTGCTGGCGTGATCGTGGCATGGCTGCTGATCTGGTTGTGGCGCGCGCCGGACAGGCTGACGGCTGCCGCTCTCGGTCTGATCATCGGCGGCGCGCTCGGCAATGTCCTCGACCGGCTGCGTTATCAGGCCGTCCCGGATTTTCTGGATTTCCATTACGGAACATACCACTGGCCGTCCTTCAATCTTGCGGATGTGGCGATTTTCTGCGGTGCGGCCCTGCTGTTCTGGGACAGCTTCCGCTCGGCGCAGAACAAGCCCGAACGTAACCACCGAGAAGAAAACGTTACGGGGAAATAATCGATGTCCAGCATTCCATCCGCAAAGGGCATCGACAGCACGCTTGCCCTGCTGCGCAACCCATATGAGTTCATTCCGGACACATGCCGCGATCTTGAGGGCGACCTGTTCGAGACCCGCATCCTCTTTCAAAAGACGATCTGCATGACTGGTGCCGCAGCTGCGGAGGTCTTCTATTCCGAGGATGGGCTCGTGCGCGCAGGCTCGATGCCGAAGCGTATCCAGAGAACCCTGCTCGGCGAAAAGGGCATCCAGGGGCTCGATGGCGAGGCCCACCGTCATCGGAAGCGGATGTTTATGTCACTCATGGCGTCGGAGCGGATCGAAGCTCTCGAAAACACGACGCGGGACCTGTTGGACCGCTACGCACGGGACTGGCAAGCGGCGGAGAAGGTCGTTCTCTACGACGAAGTGCGCGAAATCCTCACCAGAGCTGCCTGCGCCTGGTCGGGCGTGCCGCTTCCCGAAGCGGAGGTCGAGACGCGGACGGCGCAGATGACGGCGCTCTTCCAAGACGCCGGGGCGGTCGGCTGGAAGCACTGGGGTGCGCGTCTGGCGCGGCATCGCGCAGAGCGTTGGACAGCCGGGATTATTGAACGGCTGCGCGACGGAAGCCTTCAGACAGGACAGGAAAGCGCCGCCCATGTCGTCGCGACGTGGCGCGATCTGAATGGGGAGCTGCTGACCTCCAAGGTTGCCGCCGTGGAGCTTCTGAACGTAGTACGCCCGATCGTCGCCGTCTCTGCGTTCATCGCCCAGGCGGCGCATGCCCTGCATCGGCATCCCGAGTGGCGGCAAAAGCTGAAGGACGACGAGGGACAGCTCGAACCTTTCGTGCAAGAGGTCCGCCGTCTGTATCCGTTCTTTCCCGCGGTCGCGGCACGGGTGAAGAGTGATTTCGAGTGGCGCGGATATCGCTTTTCCAAAGGGTACAGGGTTCTGCTCGACCTCTACGGCACAAATACCGACGCTCGCTCGTGGGACGCGCCGCAAGAGTTCCGGCCCGAGCGGTTTCACGATCGGGAGGTCACCCCCTACGACTTCATTCCGCAGGGCGGTGGTGATCACCACAGGAACCACCGTTGTCCGGGCGAGTGGATCGCGATCAGCCAGATGAAGGCGTTTTGCAGTTTCTTCGTGAACGCCATCGACTACGAAGTGCCAGATCAGGATCTGGATCTGGAAACCGAAGAACTGCCGCCCATGCCTAAATCCCGGTTCATCATGCGCAACGTCAGGCGTCGGCAGTAGCGTCGGCCTCCTCCGGCTCGACCGACCGCGCATCCTTGGTGGCCTCAAACGCTTCCCACGCAACGTAGGGCACGATCAGAAGCGCCGCGACCGGGTCGGCCCACCACCAGCCCATCCATTGCGTCAGACCGATCCCGGCCAACACCACGATTGTCTGATACTGGCAGATCATGGTGTCCTTGGCATCGTACTTCAGGGCGGGCGCATCGAGCCGTTTGCCATAGCGATACTTGCCCCAGGCGAGGAACGGGTTGACCACGAGCGAAGCACCCAGAATCGCGATACCCCACCAGTTGAAGCCCGGCGCCTTCTGCGAAATGAAGGCGGAGACCGCCTCGTAGAGGATCGCCGCGACGACGATCCAGAAGGCACAGGCAACCACGTAGAGCGCGACCTTCTTGCGGTGCAGGACCGTGCGCTTGCCGGCACCGTCCTTCTCCCCCTTCAAGCGCCAGATCAGCGTCGCGGCTGAGGTGGCTTCGACCGTGCTGTCGAGACCCCAGCTTACCAGTGCCGCGCTGCCGGTCAGAAGTCCCACGGTGACGGATACGACGACCTCGATGATGTTGTAGACGAGGCTGGCGATCTCGACGCGGATGCCGCGCGTCAGATTGGCCTGCCGGTTATCTTTCTGACTACTCATAATACCTCATAATGCGGAGCCTGCAGCAAAAGTTCGAGGCGGGAATTGATTGCCTTGCCATTAGTGTTGCGCCACGAATCGAAAGCCGATGTTGTTCTTTTTCCAAGCTTCCTTAGTAGAGGCGAGCTTGCCCCTCATACATGAATACGAATGGCCTCGGAAGCCGGTGTCGAGCCGCTCGATCCGAAACCCGCTCTTCTCGACAAGGGCGTTCGTCGGGCGGTCAAGGTGACAGTTCCCGGCGCAACGCTTCCAGGCAGGCGTGAGCCAGCGCTGCCAGCGCCGGACACGGGCTTCCGGCGCCAAACCATGCTCGACGAAGCGGAAGATGCCGTCCGGCTTGAGAACGCGCCGGATCTCGGCGAGCGCCTTCTCCGGCTCCGACACGCTGCAGAGCGCCCAGGTGGCGACGACGCAGTCGACGCTGCGATCCTCCAGCGGCAATGCTTCGGCCACGCCCTCGATCATCTCGGCCGCGGGCATCAGGCCATGGGAGGTTTGCGCGGCCCGAGAGAGGAGTTCGGGCGACGGGTCAACACCGATGATCTGACGCACGGCCTCGGGGTAGAGCGCAAGGTTCAGGCCCGAGCCGATCCCGATCTCCAGCACACGTCCATGCAGCCCGGAGGCGGCGCGGCGCCGGTAGGGAAGAAGTTGATCCTGGCCCATCGCCAGATGCGTCAGCCGAGGGAGGATATGTTTCTCGTACAGTCGCATCTGTTCACCCGATCCGCGCAAGGACAGGGAAGGTGTCCAGCAGCCAGTAGGCCAGTGCGCTCAACCGCCCGGTCATCATCGCCAAACCCATCAGGATCATGACGCCGCCCGCAGCCTGATGCAGGCGGCGACCCCAACGACCGATGCCGCGCAGCCTCCCGGCAATACTGTCGGTGAACCCCGCGACGACCAGAAACGGGATCCCAAGGCCGGCCGAGTAGAAGGCAAGCAATGCGACGCCCTCGCCAATCGTCGCGCTTGTCGCGCTGGCGGTTAGGATGGCGCCGAGGATCGGCCCGATGCACGGTGTCCAGCCGAAACCGAAGGCGAGTCCGAGCACGTAGGAGGCGACCGGTTGCCCGCCCGGCAGGTCGAGATGAAAACGCAGGTCGCGCTCCATGGCCGACAGGCGCGCTGCCCCGATCATGAACAGACCGAACAGGATCACGATCGCGCCGCCGACGAGGTTGAGTTCGTAGCGCCACTGCAGCAGCGCCTGACCGAGCGCGGTGGCAGAGGCCCCAAGCGCGATAAATATCGTGGAGAAGCCAAGGACGAAACAGAAGCTGAGCCAGACGGCCCGCCCCTTCGAAGGCGCTGCACTGCCGGTGACCGTACGTCCGGCAACGTAGGATACGTAGCCGGGCACGAGCGGCAGCACGCAGGGCGACAGAAAGGAAACGGCACCGGCCAGCAATGCCGCCATTAGTCCAAGAGCGGAAAGTTCAATCAAATCCACATCTCCAAACTGATCGGTAGACCGCCACCACGTGTGCGCACGGAGCGGAACGGCTGGCGCGGTCGTCGTGCTTTTCCATGTCCTATTGCTTACGTTCGTCAATAAGAGCGCTTATCTGCGCAACGGCTTCGGGGCTGTTCCATTCGGCCGGGCCTGCGAGGCGCCCGCGCTCGCGCCCAATGCGGTCGATCAGAATCGTTGTCGGCAGGCCCACCACGGCCAAGGCCAGCATCGCGCGCGTATCCTCCGCGATATAGAGATCGAGGTTGCGAATGCCGGTCTCTCGGTAGAAGCGGCGCACAGGTTCGAGACCGGCCCGATCGATCGACAGCGGCAGAACATGAAAATCCGATCCGCCGAGGCGCGCTTGCAGCGCGTCGAGCGTCGGCATCTCCTCGCGACAAGGCGGGCACCAGGTCGCCCAAATGTTCAGAAGCACGACACGTCCCTCGAAGTCCGCCAGCGTCAGATTCCGTCCATCTCCATCCACGAAAGGCGGCGACAGGAGATCACGCGGAGTCCCGTGATTAGGGATCGGTGGTCGGGCGGAGGCAGGGCTTGCCGCAAGCGCCAAGACTCCGGCAAGGACGTCACGTCGCCTCACGGGTCGCTCTCAGCCTGCAACCGGCGCACGACCGGCAGAATGTCCTCCTCAAGCGAGGCCTGATCAAAGGGGCCGACATGCTTGTATGCAATGCGCCCCTCGGCGTCGATTATGTATGTTTCCGGCACTCCATAGACGCCCCAGTCTATCGCAACGCGGCCTGATCGGTCCGCGCCGATGCGGGTGAAGGGATCGCCGAGCTCTTCGAGGAAACCCAGCGCCTCCTCGGCATCGTCCTTGTAGTTGATACCGTAGATCGGAACGGTGCCCGCTTCGGCAAGATCGACGAGAAGCGGGTTCTCCGTGCGGCAGGGGACGCACCACGACGCCCAGACGTTGACGAGAGAAACCTGGTCTAGCAGGTTCGCCGAGGCTAGGCCGTCCTGCCGCCCTTCGATGGGCGGGAGCGCGAATTCCGGGATTGGTCTTCCGATCAGCGTCGAGGGCAACCGGTCGTCGTTGTTCCAGAGGCCCCAGTAGAAGACTACGCCCAGCAACCCAAACAGAAGAATAGGCAAAATCATGAGCGGCCGTCCGCTCCGGCGCCGCTGTTCTTGGTTATCCTTCGAACTCATAGCCTGCCATCAATGCTTGGAAGGAATAAGGTATCAGCAACCGCTGATATGAAGCAAACCGTCGCCGATCACAATGCCGAACGATGTCGGCTGTGCCGAACCGCCCTCATGAACCGCGTCAGTGCCGGTGAAATTCCCGAAAGCGTCCGCGTGGGATGGCGTCGGTGGGCAAAGGCGAAGTCACGCCTTTGGCGCCAGTTTTGCAACATATGTAACCGCCCCAAGCGCAAGAGGTATCTTCAGATCTGATTTTGGCGCGTTGTCGGATGCTGACATAAGACCGGTCTCATGATGCGGCCATCAACATGCCGCGGGCCCGTATGGTGTGCGAAGGTCGGGTCCAGATCAACACCGCGTGCTCACAGGCACTCTGTTGCAGGCTGGTTCTCCCGATGCCGCCGCGCTGTCGCTGAGACCTGCCGATGTCCCCCACGGCTTTCTCGACCACCCTGATCTTGTCGGCATCGCTCCAGTGCCGACGACGCGGCGCATCCTCGGTGGACAGGATCTCGATCCGGGGTGTGAACGTAAGGTCGACCATAACGTCGGACTTATCATCGCCTCCAACGCCCCGTCAGACGGCCCCCGCCGGAGGGATACGCTTAAACGAGCACTTGGGGCGGCACGAAACTGCGACAGGTCCATGTAGCCTCGCAGCTGCCTGTGCTTTCGCTTCACACTGACGTGGTTCTTCTCGCCGTAGTGGCGCTTGCCGTGCTTCTTCTTCCGGCGATCGTCAGGGTCCGTCCGCCCGGCCCTCGGGTTCCCTGCCGTTCTCGTCTCGCATGTTGAGGTTGTACGACGGCCGCGCCGAGGATCTGTCCTGCCCGCGTGCGAAAGCGTATAGCGGTAAATTATTACCGCTATATCATTCGGCACCGGCCCACGAGATCGAGGCCAAAGAAGCGTATGAACAACAGCCGCTCGCGCAGTTGATACTTGATCTGGTTGCCGGACAGGGTGTAGACCGTGTTCAGCACGAGCGTCTTGAACATCAGCAACCGCATCCATCGACGCGCGACTCGCTTTCCGCACCCGGTTTGCGGTGGCCCTGCTCAAGCGCCAGGCGAAACTCCTCTGACCGCACGAGCGCGTCGATCAGCGGATCTGTCGTGGCATCGAGAGTCGCGCAGCGTTTTCAAAGATCGAAGAACCCCATCTGCGCCATCGCTTCATGCGCTGTACCGGTTTACCGCTTTATTGATGTCGCAGCGTCAAGAACAAGGTAATTTTTCGAGGTGACCTGTAGTAACACCCAGATCGTTGCGCTATTCTTCCCATCAAGTCACGTTTTCTGAAGTCGCCGAACATGTGTATTGCAGAATTGACCGCGACTTCAGGACGCTTGTGATTCAATAACGTCACCTTGGAATCTTATATGGCACCGTTAGCATGAACGAAGCAACACACAGCGAAATTGATATACACACTTTGCGAAGCCACCCCGGGCACTTGATCCGTCGTAGCTATCAGATATTCCTTTCAATGTTTGAGGCAGTCGGAAAGGACGTCGACCTTTCTCCGGTGCGCTGGATTCTCATCGCGACAATTCGCTTGCGTCCCGGCCTCTCGATGGCCGAGGTCTCCTTTATGACGGGCGTGGACAAAGCTTCAACGGGTCGCACTATACGCAATCTTGAAGGCTCTGGCCTGATCCGCGTTGTGCGCAGTGCGCACGACAAACGCGAGCGGCGGGTGTATACCACCACCAAAGGCGATAAACTGGTTCATGCGTTCTATCCGCGCATAAAGATTCTGCATGATGATATTATGGCAGCATTCGAACCGGAAGAGGCCAAGGAATTTGTTCGATTGCTCGGAAAATTCATCGAAGTTAACGATCACAGAAGCCGTGCCGCCCTTTCTGACAATCTGAGCGTTGGCCCTCTGTGAACGGCAGTGACAGTCTCGCCCTTGGGAATGGCGGGATGACCTGACTCCGGACGGACTAAAAACCGTCCACTTTCGCCTTTTCGGTCTCATGCCCCATGATTGCCACCGGCAACCGGGCACTCCCGCCGCTTCGAGATGTCATGATCCCGCGTTACCCCTGAACGCCGCGACAATCGCGTGTGCCGTTCCCATTTGGGAATGTGATCCGACCTGTGCGCGCATTTCGCTTGCAACGCAGACCGGCGGCGGAGTCCGCGCAAACTGCGAACCGATCCGCCATTTTTTCTGCTGCTATGGGCATTCGCGCAACGGGCGGATCATCAGGGCCGGGTTCTCGGGCTGACGGGGCTGCGCAGCGGCGATCCGACATGAATTTGCGAGTGCGCCAGCCGAGGCGGTCCGCCCGCCGCGCCTGGGGCAGCAGGCAACCCCGAAGGCCGACGTACCCGGTTCTTGCATCATTTCGACGGCGGACAACCCTGCGCCGCTCGACCGGGGTGCCATCTCGGTGTCAGGACCTCCGCCGCACGGTTCCTGTCAGTCGTTCCGGTCGAATTGCAGAGGCGCTCAGTCGGCTTCTTCGGCTTGGCCCAGTATTTCGGTTTGATGCTCGCCCACCGCCGGGACTTGGCCGGCCGGCTCGCTTATCCCCGCCATCGGCACCGGAAAGGCCATCACCTGCGCCGCACCGGCGGCGCGTACCATTCCGCGCGCCTTGAGATGCGGGTCTTGGGCCAGATCCTCCAGTCGGTTGACCGGGGCAAAGGGGACGTCCTCGGCCTCGAAAACCCGTGCCCAATGCGCATAGGGACGCGCGGCGATCAGCGGGGTCAGGGCGGCGCGGATGTCATCCGTGCGATCTGTGCGTGCGGCGAAGTCGTCAAGCGCCGGATCGTCGAACCCCGTCATCCCGGTTGCGCGGATGAGGCGGCGGAAGAAATG
Source organism: Sagittula sp. MA-2 (assembly GCF_030126985.1). Lineage (GTDB taxonomy): Bacteria > Pseudomonadota > Alphaproteobacteria > Rhodobacterales > Rhodobacteraceae > Sagittula. The sequence goes on from NZ_CP126151.1 coordinate 140,672, forward strand.
CGTTTCGATCGCGCCGATGGTGATGTATTTGCCGTCGGCCGTCCCGAAGATGCCATAGGCGGCCCGGCGCAGAATGTCGGCCTTGGTGATTTCGCGCCCGGCCTGGCGTCCGGCATCCCATACGCCGTAGCGCGGGGCGATCCAACTGGCCAGCGCGTCGGTGATCGCCACGTCGAGGTACTGGCCCCGCCCGGTGGCGTCGCGTCCGCGCAGCGCGGCCAGGATGGTGATGATGGCATACATCGCTGCCGACAGATCTCCGATCGGCACGCCCGTCGTGTATTCTGGCGGTCCGTCGGGCGCGCCCGAGATCGCCACCGCGCCCGCCATCGCCGCGTAGTTCAGATCATGCCCCGGCCAGTCCCGCGCTGGCCCGGTCTGACCATATCCGCTGACCGAGCAGTAGACGAGGCCGGGATTGAGCGTTGAAAGCGTCTGGTAGTCGATCCCGAGCCGCGCGGTCACACCCGGGCGATAGCCCTCGATCACCACGTCCGCCCGCTTGGCCAGCCGCAGGAAAGCCGCGCGGTCCGCGTCGTCCTTCAGGTTCAGCACGATGCTTTTCTTGCCGCGGTTCACCGCCGCGAAGAGACCGGGGAACATGACGCGCGCGGCGTCGCCCGCGGGGCGCTCGACCTTGATGACCTCGGCCCCCATCTCGGCCAGTTGTTGCGTGGCATAGGGACCGGGCAGAAGCTCGGTCAGATCCAGGACACGAAGCCCTGAAAGCGGTGCAGTGCCGGTCATTTTCATTGTTCCTTTCTGTCTCCGCGGGCCGGGTCGGCGATGCCAGCGCATTCCGCCGAATCGTCCTGCTCCAGGATCATGTCCCAGATCTTCTGACCCTGCGGGTTGTCGAGTTCTTCCATAAGATGCGCCAGAAGCCCGGCCGAGCGTCCGATCAGCGCGAAGGCCCGCGCCCAGATGGGGGAAAGCCCCATGTCCGACACGGTGGCCCCGACCGCGCCGGCGGCGTTGATCGGCAGCAGGCGACCATATTCCTCACGCGCGGCGGACTCGACGGCCGTCATGAACCGCCAGTGCCGCCCGTCGAACCCGTTCTCGCCCGCGATGCGCCGCAGGACCGGCGTGCGGGGGTCACCCGCCACATGGATCGGATGGCCGATGCCCGGCAGGACGCGCCGCGCCGCGCGAAAGGTGCGCACCACCTCGCGCGCGTGGGCGGCATAGGCGGCCTCGTCGTCGTTGTCGGTCAGCCCGCCGATCTCGTCGCGGGTAAAGGCGGCGGCGTTCTGCATTGTGCCGAGAAAATGGTTTCCCGCCCCCAGCAAGCCGGCGGCCACAGCGCCCTGAAGCGATTCCGGCGCGCCGAGAATGGTCATCCGCGCGGCAATTGCGCTGGGGGTAAGGCCGTGGTCGGTGGCGGTGACGATGATCGCGTTGGTCATCGCGCGGGTGCGGGCGTCGGGTTCCGTTCCGGTGGCGGTGAAATAGATCATGTCGATGAAATCCATCTTGCCGAGGACGTCATCCGCCAGGTCGCGCCCGCGCACGAAGATACGGTCGCGGGTGGTGAAGCCTATCTTCGTCTTGACCGTCATTGCCTTGCCCTTCCTTGTGTTTCGGTGGCCGCACGCGGAATCATTGCGCCCAGCCCCATGGTGCCCGCCGGACCGGCGCGCGCCGGAGTGAGGTCCATCGCCGCGATGGTGGCCAACGCATCGGTGGGACGCCTCGGCATGGCCGCATCGACGGGGCAAATCGACGCTCGGACCCGAAACCTCCTCGGGCCCGGGATTGAACGGGAAGACGTCTCTGTCGCAGTCGCAATGCGCGGCGCGATTTTGCAGCCCGCACCGCAGGGCCGGTCGCCGAGGCCGGGAATCGCCACGATCCGCCGTGCAGGAACCCGCGCAGGACTGGGGAAACCGCCCGCTCCCATTCGTTCAGGCACCTTGCGGTGCCCGCCGCACGAGCAGTTTCCAGATCCCTTCCACCACGGTTTCGCCGCGCTGGTTGATGACCTCGCGCCGGAACGACAGGATGCCGCGTTCGGGTTTCGACGTCTCGCGTTTCTCGGTCACGGTGACGCGCACGCCGATCGTGTCGCCGATGAAGGTGGGTTTCGGGAATCTGCACTGCATGTCCAGAAGCCCCAGAAGCGAAGGTTCGAGAAAATTGTTCATCAACATCCGCGTGGTCAGCCCGGACATCACCGACACCACCAGAAGCCCGTGCGCGATGCGCTGGCCGTAGGCCGATCCGGCGGCGTACTCGGCATCGACATGCAGCCGGTTGAAATCGCCGGAAAGGCAGGCAAATCCCGTCACATCGGCCTCGGTTATGGTACGGGTGGGGCTGTCGAACGCGTCTCCCTCGCTGAGATCCTCCCAGTAGAGCTGCTGGCCCGTCAGGGCTGAAAGGTCGGGGCGGGTCATCGGCTTTCCTCCTCCTGGGGCAGCGCCAGCACCGCCTCCTTGAGATCGGCCTTGAGAACGCGGCCGGTCAGGTTGCGCGGCACCGCTGTCATGAACACCACGCGGCGCGGGCGCTTGTAGCGGTCCAGCCGGGCCTCGGCATGGGCGATCACATCGGCCGCTGTCAGCCCGGCGCCCGGCGCGGGCACGATCACCGCGCAGATCGCCTCGGTCCAGCGCGGATCGGGCAGGCCGATGCAATGCGCCTCGGCAATCGCCGGGTGACCGGCCAGCGCCTCCTCGATCTCGGGGGCGTAGACGTTGATGCCGCCGCTCTTGATGATGTCGCGCTTGCGGCCAGTGAACCAGAGCAGCCCCTCGGCGTCGATCCGGCCCAGATCGCCCACGGTCAGATAATCGCCGCGCCGGGTTTCGGCGGTCAGCGTCTCGTCCTTGTAATACCCGTCATAGCGGCTCTCGCTGCGGGTGCAGATCTCGCCGACCTCGCCCTGCGGCACCTCGGTGCCATCGTCGTCCAAAAGCTTGAGTTCGACCCCGAAGAACGGCCGTCCGACGCAATTGCCCGTAAAGTTGCGGCGCAGATCCCGCGCCGTGAGGTTGGCGTAGGGCCCCGCTTCGCTGGAGGCGGCATAGATCATCAGCGCGTCGCCGAACTTGTCCAGCGCCGCGCGCTTGAGGTCGGGATACATCTCGCCGCCGCCCGATTGCAGCGTGCGCAGCGACGACAGGTCGGCGTTCGCGAACCCCTCGACCTCGACCATCCGTTGAAGCATGGCCGGCAGCAACATGGTGGCGGTCAGCCGTTCGTCCTGGATCAGGCGCAGCGCGGCGACCCCGTCAAACCGGCGCATCAGGTAAACGCTGGCGCCCAGGTAAAGCGGCAGCAGCGTGTAGGTGCAGCCAGCCGACAGGCAGATCGGCAGCGCCGAAAGCGCCCGATCGTCGGGGCGGAAGCGTTGCTCGATGGCGCGTTCCTCCATGCCGAACAGGCTGCGCAGCGCACCCTTGGGCTTGCCGGTGGTCCCCGAGGTGTGCAGCATGATCGTGGTGCCATCCTGTCCTTGCGGCGGATCGGGCGGGGTGTCTGCCAGAAGGTCCGACAGCCGTGGCAGCCCTTGCGCACCCTCCGCCACATCGCCCAGGGCGATGATGTCGCTCACCACGGTCCGGAACAGATCGGCATGGTCCAGCGCCGCGTCGCCCAGCAGCAGCGTCTTGCTGTCCGAGCGGGCGACCACATCGGCCATGACCTCGGGCGCGATGCGATAGTTGATCGGCGCGGGGATCGCGCCCAACCCGGTCACCGCCACATAGGCGGCAAGGAAATCGGGATGGTTCTCCGAGATCACCGCGACCTTGTCGCCCGGCCCGGTGCCGCGTCGCGCCAGCACCGTCATCATCCGTTCCACCCGGTCGAGGAGCTCCGTATAGGTCTGGCCGTGCCCCTCGAACACCACCGCCGGTTTCGTCGGAAACCGCCGTGCATTCAGCCTGAGGGCATGGAGAAAGGTCATCGGCATGGCCGCCTCCTCAGGTAAAGGCCGAGATCCCGAGAACCTCGCGCCCTATGATCAATGTCTGGATTTCCGACGTGCCCTCGGGGATCAGCCCGCCGCGCGTGTCGCGGAACAACCGCTCGACCGGGTAGTCGGTGGAATATCCCAGCCCGCCGTGCGCCTGCAGCGCCATCGAGGCCACCTCATGCGCCGCCTCGCTGGCATAAAGCTTGGCGATCGAGCATTCCTTGCGCCCGGGCAGCCCCGCATCAAGCGCCAGCGCAGCCCGGTCAGTCAGGGCGCGCGCCGCTTCGGTGCGGATGGTCATGTCGACGATCAGCTTCTGCACCAGCTGATAGCGTCCGATCACGTTGCCGAACTGCTTGCGCGTCTTGACGTAATCGGTGGACAGGTCCAGCGACCGCTGCGCCGCGCCCACCGCGCCCGCCGCCACGTTGAGCCGACCGTAGTTCAGCCCGGTGAGGATCGCCTTCAGCCCCTTGCCCGCCGGACCCAGCAGGTTTTCCTTGGGCACCCTTGCGTCGCGAAAGGCCAGCTGCGATGTCGCCGTGGCCTTGATGAACATCGTGCCCACCCGCGAGGCTTCGAAATCGGTCTCCTCAGGGTCCACGATGAACAGGCTCAGATCGCCATCGCAGCCGGTGGTGAAGGTGCGCGCAACCAGGATGCCGACCCGGCCGTGAACGCCGTTTGTCGTCCACAGCTTGCCGCCGTTGATCTGCCAGTGGTCGCCCTTGTCCTCGGCACGGGTCTGCACCGAGGCGACGTCGGAGCCGTGGTCGGGTTCGGTGATCCCTACCCAGACCGGCATCGCCCTGGGCGACCTGGGCAAACAACGGCGTATCGGTCGGCCCGGGGGCGACAGCGTTCAATTGAATGCCCTTGCGCGCAAGTTCCCGCGCCACGGTTTTGGTGAACGAGATGATGCCGCCCTTGCAGGCCGAATAAACCGCTTCGCCCGATGACCCGACGCGACCGGCGTCCGAGGCGATGTTGACCACCCGGCCGCCGCCGTTCTGAACCATGCCCGGAAGCACCGCGTGATGCATGTTCAACGGTCCGTAAAGGTTGATGTCGATGACTTTTTTCCAGATTTCGGCATCGGTATCGAGGAACGGCTTGATCACGTCCCAGCCGGCGTTGTTCACAAGCACGTCGATCGGACCATTGGCCGAGAACTCGGCGACAGCCTTGTCGACCTGGGCGCGGTCGGTGATGTCCACCTTGAAGGCCTGTGCCTTGCCGCCCGCCTCGGTGATCAGGCGAACGGTGTCCTTCGCTCCGTCTTCGTTCATGTCAAAGATTGCGACCTCGGCGCCTTCCAGACCGAACCGTTCGCAAACCGCACGCCCGATGCCGCTGCCGCCGCCCGTTACAATCACGCGTTTTCCACTCAACCCTCGCATATGGAGATCCTCCTCTTCCGCTATCATTTTGGCAAAGAACTTGATTCGACGCCGCTCATCGCATATTCTAACACTTGTTAGGTTTATTGCAATGGACAGGCTTGCCGCTGACAAGTATCGAAAATTCATGATGAGACAATCTGATACCATCAAGCATACCGACGATGACTTGAGCAAGTCAGAGAGGACCCGCAGCGGTATCCTCGCTGCGGCCGCCCGCCTTTTCCGGCATGAGGGCTATTATGCGACGACGATGCGCGACATCGCGCAGGAATCCGGCATCGAAGCAGGAAGCATTTATTACCATTTCCAATCCAAGGAACAGATACTCAGCGAAGTTCTGGATCTTGGTGTTCGGCAAATGTACGAGAGGGTCTGCGAGATTGTCCGCCCGACGAAGGACAATCCGAAGGATTTCCGTGAGACCTTTGCCCTGCTTATCGAAACGCATCTGACCTATCTGCTGACCGAAAGCGATTTTACATCGGCCAATATCCGTAACTATCCGATGTTGTCGGATGAGGCGCGCGCGCCGCATCGCGAACTGCGGGCATCCTACGCAGGCGTCTGGACCAGTTTTCTGAGCGAGGCGAAACGCGCCGGCGACCTGCGAAGCGACATTTCGGTAACTGTGATCCGCCAGTTCATTCTGAGCGCCATGAACTGGACCGTGGAATGGTACGATGTGGACCGGTATCCGGTGAGCATTCTCGCGGAACGGATGAGCAAGCTGATCCTCGACGGCATGTGTTCGCGGCGCATCGTCGACACGAAAGGGCTGAAGCCAGACCGCTCCTTTTCGACCGATATCCCTGAATCCATCAACAAGGCCGCGAAAACCCGCGCAGAGATCCTGAGAGCCGCCGCGCGCATGCTGAGAGACAACGGGTACAAGGCGACCACGCTGAGGCAGATCGCTGAAGAAGCCGATATGAAGGCGGGCAGCGTCTATTACCATTTCAAGTCCAAAGAAGCGATCGTGGACGAGGTCTTGCACGCCGGGTTGAACGACCTGCTATTGGGTGTCAACGCCGCAGCCCAGGAATTTCAGGCCCCATATGATCATCACGCAAGGATCGCGACGGCAATCTGGGCGCATCTGGACTATCTGTTCAAGGCAAGCGAATTCACGTCCGCGAACATCAGAAGCTACGGGATGCTGCCCAATCACTTCAGAAAGAGACACGGGGGCATCCGTCATCAGTACGGAAAACTCTGGGACAGGATTCTGCGCGAAGCGCAGGGGGACGATGCCATAAGATCGGATATCAAGATTGTTCCGTTGCGTCAGGTCATGTTGGGTGCCTTGAACTGGACGGTCGAGTGGTTTGATCCGAACAAGGCGGACGTCGAAGGGTATCTTTCCCTGCCCGAATTCTCTGGCATGCTTATCAAGCTGCTTCTCGAAGGGATTTGCGACAGGCGAGATACCGCCTGCGCAGAACCAAACGAGGCTTGCTGATCGCAGCCGCCATCGCGATCAAACCAGGAGGAAGTGATACAGCCCTTCCGCCACTGGTTTATCTCGGGACGTCTGCCAGGAAATCGCACTGACACTCGCGATCCGCTTCCCCTTGCGCGTTACATGTGCGCTGGCATACAGCGGCCCCTTGGTGGCCGGCCTTAGATAATCCACGGTAAGATTGATCGGCTTGGCGGGAACGTCCGAAAATTCGGGATGGACCGCGATGGCCGACGTGGCCTCCATGAAACTTGCGATTATACCGCCGTGGTAAAGCTCCAGGACCGGGTTTCCGATATGACGGGAGGCAAAGGTCATCTCTGCATCGGCATGAAGGCTGTCAAGCCTCTGGACCTCGAAGTCGAGAAACCGGAAAAACGGCACCTTGGATACGTTGGCGTTGACGGTTTGCAGGTCCATTACGAGGCTTTTCCTTCTGTCGTTGCGCCAAACAGGCCGGTCTCACCGCGCGTCAGTGCAAACGAGGCGGTTCCACGGGCAATTTCCGCGTCTTCATGCCCATCGAACCAGATGCTGCCGGCATCAAATGCAATGTGGCGGGTCTGTCGAAAGCAATGCGCGCGCACGATGACATCCGCGCGCGAATAGGCGGGGCGCAGGTAATCGACCCGCAGATCCAGCGTCGCCATGGTGCTGACGCCATCAATCGCCACAAAGTTCGCAAGCCCGAAAACACTGTCCAGAAGGGCGGTCAGAATGCCGCCATGAAGCAGGGTTTGGTCCTTGTCGACGCAGAAGTCAGGATTGAACGGCATCCGGACCCGAACGCCTGCGCTTGATACCTCTTCGATATCAAGCGCCATGTGGGTAATCAGACCACTGCCACGCGCATTCCACATCTGCGCGATCCGCTCCATTTTCTGTTTGGTGACTTCTGGCATGCATTCTTTTCCTCAGCGCCCCGTGAAGTGGGGTTTTCGTTTCTCGATAAACGCGGCGATCGCCTCGTGGTGGTCTTCGGTCTGATGCATAAGGGCCTGATAGGCCGCAGCGGAATTCAGGAAATCCGGCAGATCCATCCGTTCGGCATTGCGCATCAGGCGCTTGGCGACGCGTACCGCGCGCGGTGGTTTCGCGGCGATCATGGCGGCCCGTTCGCGCGCCCGTTCCATCAGCGCGTCATGCGGCACAACCTCTAGCACCATGCCAAGTTCCAGCGCCTCTTTTGCCTCGACCATGCGGCCCGAGAATGTCAGATCGGCCGCTTTCTGATGGCCAAGGCGGCGCAACATGAACCAACTGCCCGCATCGCCGGGGATGATGCCCAGGTTCAGGAACACCTCGCCGAACTTCGCCTTCTCGGATGCGACGCGCATGTCGCACATCATGGTCAGATCGCATCCCGCGCCAACCGCCGCGCCATTGACCGCCGCGATCGTCGGGATGTCGAGGTTGTAAAGCGCAAGCGGCAGGCGCTGCACACCGTCGACATAGCTTTGCGCCGCCGTCAACGGTTCCTTGCGAAAGACGCTGTCGGGATCGTTCATTTCCTTGATGTCGCCGCCGGCACAGAACGCCGTACCTGCGCCGGTCAGAATCATGACGCTGACTTGCGGGTCCGCCTGCACCTTGGCAAATGTGTCCAGAAGCGAGGCGATCATGTCGTTGCCGGTGATCGGGTTGCGGCGTTCCGGATCGTTCAGCGTAACCGTGGCGATGCGATCGGAGATATCCAGAAGGACATGTGGCTCACTCATTTTTACCGTCTCCGCGTTCGCGTTTGTCGAACATGTCGGGATTGATCATGTCACGGGCATCGTGGCCCATATGCAGGGTTTCCCCGCCGTCTACATAGATGTCTTCGCCGGTTATGAAATTTCCCAGATCGGATGCAAGGAAAATAATCGTGCCGGCGATGTCTTCGGCCAGGCCCATCCGGTTCAGGACAGAGCGGTTCAGTTCTTTCCACCGTTCCGGGGGAATGGGATAGCGGCCAAGCGCCTCGGTCTTGATCGTTCCCGGCGCGACGCAGTTCAGACGGATGCCGTATTCGCCCCATTCGGCGGCCAGCGTTTTCATCATCCCGGTCACCCCCGCCCGCGCGGCAACGGTGTGGACAAAGCCGGTCAGCGCCGTCCGCGCCGAAATGGCGGTGACGAAGACGACCGAACCACCGTTATCATACATGAAATGATCCGCGGCCGCGCGGGTCATCTGCCATGATCCGATCAGGTTGTTGCGGATCACCGCCTCGAAGCCCTTGTTGGTGATGTCACGCGCAGCGGCGATATACTGGCCGCCCGCATTGTTCACCAGAACGTCAAGCTGCCCGTAATGGTCCTTGATGCGGCCCATCGCGGCTTCGATGCTGTCCTCGTCGCGGGTGTCGCCGGGCACGACGAACGCCTCGCCCCCAGCCGCGCGGATCATTTCGGCGGTTTCTTCCAACGGCTCTTCGCGGCGCGCGAACAGTGCCAGCCTGGCCCCGCAAGACGCCATTTCAAGCGCCGTCGCCCGACCCATTCCCGAACCGGATCCGGTCACAAGGGCAACCTGGCCCGCCATTAGATCCGGAGCATAACGCGATGTTCTTTTCTCGCTCATGGTTTCCCCCTCAGTTTTTCAGAAGTTCGCCGGAGATGATCAGCTTGCGCACCTCCTGAGTGCCCGCACCAACCTCAAGCACACGCCCGGTCCGGTAAAGCCGGTTCACTTCCGTGTCACGCATGTACCCCGACCCGCCGTGGATCTGGACGGCCTTGTCCAGCACGAACGAGGTTACCTCGGCGGCCTTGAAAATCGCCGCCGCCGTGAGCTTGTGAATTTCGCCGCGCCCGCCTTCGCCCTCTTCCAGGCCCTCGCACATGGCGACGGTTTTCAGGGACAGGCTGCGCGCCGCCTCGATCCGCGTGTACATGTCGGCCAGCATCGCCTGCACCATCTGGAAGCTGGCGATCGGCTTGCCGAACTGCTGGCGCGTCTTGGCGTAATCGACGGAGATATCCAGCGCGCGCTGCGCAATGCCAAGCGCGTTGAAGCAGACGATAGCCCGTTCAAGGTCGAGCCCCGACATCGTGACCGCCACGCCGCCGTCCAGCTTGCCGACCATGTTCTTGGCGGGCACGCGGCAATCCTCGAACACCAGTTCGCCGGTTGGCGAGCCGCGGAACCCCATCTTGTTGAGCTTCTGCGCCACCTTGAAACCGGGCGTGTCGGTTTCCACGATGAACGCGGAAATGCCCTTGGCGCCCTTTTCCGGCGAGGTCTTGGCATAGGCCAGCACCAGATTGGCAATCGGCCCGTTGGTGATATAGATCTTGGTGCCGTTCAGGATGTAATCGTCGCCATCCTTTTTCGCCGTTGTCCGCATCGAGCCAAGCGCATCCGACCCGGCGCCGGGTTCGGTCAGGCCCAGTGCGCCGACCAGCGTGCCGTTGCACAGGCCGGGCAGATATTTGCGGCGCAGATCGTCATTGGCGTTGCGGTAGATGTTGTTGACGCACAGGTTGTCGTGGGCCACATGCGTCAGCCCGATGGCCGCCGACGCGCGCGACAGTTCTTCGGTGATGATGCAGGCCGACGTGAAATCCAGCCCGGCACCGCCAAATTCCGGCGGCACGTTCAGCCCCAGATACCCCATCTTGCCCAGCGTGGGAAAGACCGAGGCGGGCAGATCATCGGTGTCGTCCATTTCCGCGTTCAGATGGTGAAATTCGGACATGAAAAACTTGCCGGCCTGATCGGCCAGCGCCTGCTGTTCGTCCGTCATGAAATGTGTCGGAAGGTCGATGTCGTTGCGCAGTTGCTTGTTCATGGTCTTGCCCCCCTCAGGCGCGCAGCAGTTCTTCGGCGATGATGATCTTGCGCACCTCGCTGGTGCCCGCGCCGATCTCCAACAGCTTGTTTGCGCGGAACAGCCGGTTGATTTCGGTGTCCTGCATGTAGCCGGAGCCGCCGTGGATGTGGCAGGCCTCGGTGACGGCCTTGTTGAACGCCTCGCCCGCGTAAAGGCAGGCAGCCGCGGTCAGCTTGTGAATCTCGCCGCGACCACCGGCCCCCTTGGGCAGGCCGACACAGGCGGCCAGCGCGCGATAGCTGAAGGCGCGGGCGGTTTCGACCTCGGTATAGATCTCGGCCAGTTTCGACTGCACCATCTGGAAACTTGCGATCGGCTTGCCGAATTGTTCGCGGATCTTGGCGTATTCCAGACCCAGTTCCAGCGCGCGGTCGGCCATGCCCACGCAGACCGAGGCGACCATCGCCCGTTCCAGATCCAGCCCGCTCATCACCACCGAAACGCCGCTGTTTTCAGCGCCCATCATGGCCGAGGCCGGCACCCGGCAATCCTCGAATACCAGTTCCCCGGTCGGCGAGCCGCGAAAGCCCATCTTGTCGAGCTTTTGCGCCACTTTGAAACCGGGATTGTCGGTTTCGATGATAAAGGCCGAAATGCCCTTGGCGCCCTTGGATTTGTCGGTCTTGGCATAGAGCAGGACCACATCGGCGATCGGCCCGTTGGTGATGTAGATCTTCGAGCCGTTGATGACATAGTCATCGCCGTCGCGAACCGCCGTGGTCGCCATGGACCCAAGCGCATCCGAGCCCGCGCCGGGCTCTGTCAACCCCAATGCGCCGACAAGATCGCCGGAACACAGGCCCGGCACATATTTCTTGACCTGTTCCTCGGACCCGTTGCGCAGCAGGTTGTTCAGGCACAGGTTGTCATGTGCCCCGTGCGACAGCCCCACGGCCGGATTCCATTTCGAGATGACTTCGGACACCAGCGCCTGGGTGAATTCGTTCTGCCCAGATCCGCCCAGTTCCTCGGGCGCGGTGATGCCCAAAAGGCCCAGCTCTCCCATCTGTTTGAACAGATCGTCAGGCCACCATTCCTCCTCATCCATACGCGCCTGAAGCGGGTGCAGCACCTCGCGCGACACCCGATCTACATGATCGACGATCTGGCGCTGCTCATCGGTCAGCGAATAGTTCGCCTTGATGGCTTCCAGTTCAGCGATGGCCGGTCCGTCCTTGCTGGACATCTCTTTTCCTCCCGAAGAATGTCTTGTGCAGTGTTGACCAAAATCAAACACATGTTAGAAATTAGATCAAGGCATGCTTTCGGCGACCCGAGGTTGCAAGCAAGGCGCTAACAGAAGGGGAGGGTTCGGAAATGGTCGAGAACGTCGTCCGTTCGGAGGCCCGAGGGCACGAAATACGCATTACAATTTGCCGTCCGGACCAGCGCAATGCCCTGAATCGCGACGTGGCAGAGGGAATCGTCGCCGCGCTCCAGGTGGCCGAGGCGGACGCAGATTGCCGGGTGATCGTGGTGACCGGCGAGGGCGAGCGCGCTTTCTGTGCCGGCGGCGACCTCAAGGCGGGGGCCGACGGCGGCCCGTTCGTTCAGGATCCGGCGGATCCGGGGCATTTTGCCGGCAGGTTGTTCGAAGCTCTTCACGCCTGTCGGAAACCGACCATCGCGCGCATCAACGGTGTGGCCGTTGGCGGGGGCGCGGGCATCATCTGTGCCTGCGATCTGGCGGTGATGGCGGATCACGCCAAAATCGGCACGCCCGAGGTAAAGGTGGGGCTGTTTCCCATGACCATCGTTCCGCCGATGATGCGCGTGTTGCCACGGCGCAGGCTGATGGAGATGTTCATCACCGGCATCCCCCTGACGGCCGAGGAATCGCTGCGCCATGACCTGGTCAACTATGTGACAGACAGCGCCGGCCTTGATGACAAGGTCTCCGAACTGGTCGCGCAAATAGCCGCGCAATCGCCGACCGCGATCCGGTTGGGGAAATACGCCTGCCACGCGATGGATGACATGACCTATCCGCAGCAGATGCGATTTGCGGAAACGCTGTTGCCGCGAATGGCACAGACCGAAGACGCGCGCGAGGGCTTCGACGCCTTCACTGCCAAACGCAAGCCGGAATGGACGGGCCGCTGAAACAGCGGGGAGGAGAAGACTATGTCGGATCGAAAGCTGCGCATCGGATGCGCGTCCGGTTTCTGGGGGGACACGCCCGAGGCCGTCGGCCAGCTGGTTTCCAGCGGCGATATTGACTACCTGGTGTTCGACTATCTGGCCGAGGTGACGATGTCTCTGATGGCCCGCGCCCGCGCCAAGACGCCGGAGGCGGGCTTTGCGCCGGACTTCGTCAAGGCGCTGGTGCCGTGGTTGCCTGAGATCAAGGCCAGGGGGATCAAGGTGGTGGCCAATGCCGGTGGGGTGAACCCCCGCGGCTGCCGCGATGCGCTTGCCAGGGCGGCGGAAGAGGCTGGGATCGACCTGTCCGTCGGTGTCGTTCTGGGCGACGATCTGATGGACCGCGCGGACGAGATCCGCGACCGTGGCGTGACCGAAATGTTCTCTGGCGCGGATTTCCCCGACGATATCTGGAGCATGAATGCCTATCTGGGCGCCCGCCCCATCGCCACCGCTCTGGACGGCGGCGCCGAGATCGTGATCACCGGGCGCTGCGCCGACAGCGCGGTGGCGCTTGGCCCGCTGATGCATGAATTCGGCTGGGGCGATGACGATTGGGACAAGCTCAGCCAGGGCTCGCTGGCGGGTCATCTGATCGAATGCGGACCGCAAGGGACGGGCGGCAACTTCACCGATTGGCAGGACGTGCCGGGCTGGGACAACATGGGCATGCCCATCGTCGAGATCTCGCCGGACGGCAGTTTTGTCATGACCAAGACGCCCGATACCGGCGGACTGGTTGTGCCGGGCTCGGTCGGCGAACAGATGCTTTACGAAATCGGCGATCCGCGGGCCTATCTGCTTCCGGACGTGATCTGCGACTGGTCCGGCGTCACGCTGGAACAGGTCGGCCCGGACCGCGTGCTGGTCAAGGGCGGCAAGGGCCTGGGGCGCACCGACAGCTACAAGGTGTCGGCCACCCATGCCGACGGCTGGCGCGCGGTCACCACGCTGACGCTGGCTGCCATCGACGCGCCAGCCAAGGCCGAGCGCGTCGCGGATGCGATCCTGACCCGCTGCCGCCGGATTTTCCGCGACAGGAACCTCGGCGACTTTCGGCAGGTCAGCGTCGAGGTTCTGGGGGCCGAGGCCGCCTATGGCGCCAACGCCCGCGCCCGAACCCGCGAAGTGGTGCTCAAGATCGGTGCGGCGCATGACGACCGGCGCGCGCTGAACATCTTTGCCGGGGAAATCGCACCGATGGCCATTTCCACCGCGCAGGGCCTGACCGGATTTTTTGCCGGGCGGCCGAAGGTGCAGCCGGTGGTCCGCCTTTTCTCGTTCCTGCAAGACAAGTCCGACACGCCCGTTGCGGTCGAGGTCGACGGCAAGGATGTGCCGGTCATCGTGGCCACCACGCCTGTGCAACTCGATCCGCCCGCCGTACCGCACGCAGACAGCCGCGACGCCGGCGCAGATGCGGTCAAGGTGCGGCTGGTCGATCTGGCCTGGGGCCGCTCCGGCGATAAGGGCGACATCGCCAATATCGGCATTCTGGCGCGCAAGCCCGAATATCTGCCCTATATCCGGTCGGCCCTGACCGAAGACGCGGTGAAAGACTATTTCGCCCATCTGTGCGACGGCCCGGTCGAACGCTTCGATCTACCCGGAAGCCATGCGCTGAACTTCCTGCTGCATGAATCGCTGGGCGGCGGCGGCATTGCCTCGGTCCGCATCGACCCGCAGGGCAAGGGGTTCGCGCAGATGCTGCTCGACATCGAAATTCCCGTACCGGCCGATCTGGCTGTGCAAAACGGGCTGCACCCCGCCAAGAGTGCGTGAAAGGACGGATAATGGGGATTTCCAAACTTCTGGTCGCCAATCGAGGCGAGATCGCGGCCCGCGTCCTGCGCACCGCCAGGGCGCGCGGCCTGGCGACCGCCGTCGTGCGGCACCGCTTGGAACAGGAGGGGCCGGCCCATCTGATTGCCGACGAGGTCGTGACCATCGACGGCCCCACCCCCGTGGCCGCCTATCTCGACATTCCGCAGATCGTCGAGGTCGCGAAAAAAATCGGCGCGGACGCGGTGCATCCGGGTTATGGATTCCTGTCGGAAAACGCGGGCTTTGTCGCTGCCCTGGAAAAGGCCGGCGTGACCTTCGTTGGCCCCACATCCGAGGTCATCGACCTGATGGGCGACAAGATCCGCGCGCGCGCCTTTGTCGAGGAGCGCGGCTTTCCGGTTGCCCCCTCGGCCATCGAGGATGACGACCCCGCAAGTTTTGTCGAACGCTCCCGCGCGGTCGGCTATCCACTGCTGATCAAGCCCTCGGCGGGCGGCGGCGGCAAGGGGATGCGCGTGGTGCGCGAAGACGGCGCGTTAGAGTCGGAAATCGAAACCGCGCGCCGCGAGGGCGAGCGTTATTTCGGCGACGGGCGGCTGTTCGTCGAACGCTATATCGAACGTCCGCGCCATATCGAGGTGCAGGTGATGGGCGACGGGCAGGGCAATGTGGTCCATTTCTGGGAACGCGAGTGCTCGATCCAGCGCCGGTTCCAGAAGATCATCGAGGAAACGCCCTCGCCGGCGCTGACCCCCGAACAGCGAGACGAGATCTGCGAAACCGCCGCCGGCATCGCCCGCGCCGTCAATTATCGCGGCGCTGGCACGGTCGAGTTCATCTATGCGCAGGACGGCTCCTTTTATTTCCTCGAAATGAACACCCGGCTTCAGGTTGAACATCCGGTGACCGAGATGGTGACGGGGTATGACCTTGTCGCCGAACAGCTGCGCATCGCGGCGGGCGAGGGGCTGAGCGCAGCGCAGACCGACATTCCGCAGTCAGGTCATTCGATCGAGCTGCGCATCTGCGCCGAGGACGCAACGGAAGATTTCCGCCCCGCGATCGGCGACATCCTGCTGCTGGACGAGCCGCAGGGCGAGGGCGTGCGTGTGGACAGCGGCATTCTGGACGGTGGCAAGGTCACCACCGACTTTGACCCGATGCTCTCCAAGCTGATCGTGCACGGGCCGGATCGCACGCAGGCCATCGCCCGCGCGCGGCAAGCGGTGCGGAATTATGTGATCCTCGGGGTGACCACCAACACTGGTTATCTCGATGCGATCCTTGCGCACCCTGATTTCGCCTCGGGCAATGTCTCGACCGGGTTTCTGGCCGAGCAGGCCGAGGCGCTGACCGCGCCGGGCGAAGATGTGACCGAGCTGCTGATGGCGGTCGCCGCCCTGTCGGATGAACGGCTGGTGAGCGACGTGATGCAGATACCCGAGATGCACCGGAAAATGGGCGGGTGGAGAAACTGATGCGGCGGATATACCAGATCGACGGCGACGAGACCGAATGCTGGCTGTCCCATGACGGCAATCGTTTTATCCTCAACACGCCCGATGGCGCGGTTCCCTGCCAATTGGACCCCACCGGGGCGCCCGGTGGCCATGTGCTGCGCGCGCGCGGGCGCGTGCAGGACGTGCGGCTGGCCGTCGGCCCTGACGCGACTTTTGTGCATATGAACGGGCGGACCTACGCGATCGGGCGGATCGATCCCGCCGAGCGTCTGGCCGGACGCGATGGCGTCGCCGCCGATGACCGCATCGTCGCGCCGATGCCCGGCGTGGTCGTGTCGGTGAACGCAAAGCCCGGCGATCACGTCAAGGAAGGCCAGCGGTTGCTTGTCATCGAAAGCATGAAACTCGAAACCAGCCTGACCGCGCCGCGCGACGGCGTGGTGGCCGAAATACCATTTGCCGAGGGCGACAGTTTCGGGCTGAAGGCCACGCTTGCCCTGCTGGCTCCGGAGGAGGAGTGACCATGCGCCGGATCGAAAGCCAGATCGACACCAATGCCCCTGACTTCAGGGCCAATCACGCGGCCATGTCCGAGCGGCTGAAAGAGTTTCACGCCCGCCAGCACGCGGCGCGTTTCGAACGCCCGCAGCGCGATATCGACCGTTTGGCGCGTCAGAACAAGCTGGGCGTGCGCGAGCGGCTGAAGCTGCTGCTGGACCCCGGCACACCGTTTCTGGAGTTCTCGACGCTCGCCGCCTGTCGCGAATATGATGGCGCTGTGCCCGGTGCCGCCGTGGTGACGGGCATCGGCATCGTGCAGGGGCGCGAGGTCGCCATTCACGCCAACGACGCCAGCGTCAAGGGCGGCGCATGGTATCCCCATACCGTCAAGAAAATCGTGCGGCTTCTGGATGTGGCATTGGAAAACCGCCTGCCGGTTGTCCATATCTGCGACAGCGCCGGCGGTTTCCTTCCGTTGCAGCACGGCGTCTTTCCCGACCGCTATCTGGGCGGACGCGTCTTTCGCAATCAGGTCAAGCTGAGCCAGGCGAACATCCCGCAAATCGCGGTGGTCGGCGGGCATTGCACCGCAGGGGGCGCCTATGTGCCGACGCTGAGCGATTACAACATCATCATCGAAGGCACCGGGGCGATTTTCCTCGGGGGTCCGCCGCTGGTGAAGGCCGCCACCGGCGAAGAGGTCGGCGTTCAGGAGCTGGGCGGGGCGGTCATGCACACCTCGGTCTCGGGCACCGGCGATTACCGCGCCGCCACCGAAGAACAGGCCTTTTCACTGGCGCGCGAAATTGTCAGCCAGTGGAAACGCACGCCCAAAACGATCATCGAAACCGCCTCCTTCGAGGAACCTTACTACGACCCCAAGGAACTCTACGGGATCATCCCCAAGGACCGGAAAACCCAGTTCGACATGCGCGAGGTTCTGGCCCGGATCGTGGACGGTTCGCGCTTTCACGAATATCAGCCCGATTACGGCACCACCATGATCTGCGGCTTTGCCCATATCTGGGGCTATAAGGTGGGGATTTTGGCCAACAACGGGGTGCTGTTCAACGACAGCTCGCTCAAGGCCGCGCATTTCATGCAGCTTTGCAACCAGAACCGCACGCCTCTGGTCTTTTTCCAGAACATCACCGGCTACATGGTGGGGCGCGAATACGAAGAGCGCGGCATCGCCAAGGACGGCGCCAAGATGCTGATGGCGCAGGGTGGGTCGGTCGTGCCGAAATTTACTGTGATCGCCAATGCGTCATATGGGGCGGGCAATTACGGCATGTGCGGACGGGCCTGGGATGCGCGCACGCTGTTCATGTGGCCACAGGCCGAAATCGGCGTGATGGGGGCGGATCAGGCCGCAAACACCATGGCCGACGTCAAGATCCGGCAGCTTCAGCGCGAAGGCAAGGAGTTGAGCGAAGAGGAAATCGCCGCGATACGCGACCCGGTGCTGGAAAAATTCCGGCGCGATGTCGAAGCCTATACCTCGACCTCGGAAATGTGGGACGACGGTATCCTCGACCCGGCCGACACCCGCAACGCGCTTGGCATGTCGATTTCCGCCTCGCTGAACGCACCGATCGACGATCCGCACTATGGTGTCTTCCGGCTGTAAAAGATCACGCCCCGGCGCGCCGCGCTGGCGCCGGGGCCCGAAGGCGCGGCGCGTCAGGTCGCCTTCTGCCGCGCCTCCTGTATCGACACGACATCAGAGGCCGCCATCTCCGGCCTGTTGGCCTCGACCGCTTTCAGGGGGTCAACAGGCTTCAATCCGGCCAGACAGTCGCGCGCCAATTGCTGATATTCGGCCGTCCCGCGGGTTTTCCATGCGATTTCCTTGTCGCTGACCTCGCGGATAACCTTTGCCGGCGATCCGACCACCATGGAACGCGGCGGGATCACCGTTTCGCCCCGCACGAACGCCTGCGCGCCGACAATCGATTCCGCGCCCAGCATGACGCCGTCCATGATGACGGCATTCATGCCGACCAGAGCATTCCGTCCGACGGTGCACCCGTGCAGGATCGCGCCGTGGCCGATATGACCGTCGGTTTCGACCACCGCATCACGGCCGGGGAAGGAATGGAGGATGCAATTGTCCTGAACATTGGCCCCGTCGCCGATCACGATCCTGCCAAAATCGCCCCGCAGGCTTGCGCCGGGCCCGATATAGCACCCCTGGCCGAGTATGACGTTTCCGATCAGCACAGCCTGAGGATGAACGAATGTCCCCTCGGGAACAACGGGAACGAAGCCCTTGAATTCATAGCAATACGCCATTGTTTTCTTCCTTTTGCGGACTGGACGTCTCTGGAGTCCGACAGCAGGCGCCCGATGTTCGGCATCCGCCATTCCAACGCTGGTGCGGGTCTGACGGTCGGAAGCGAACTGGCGTTTCAGACGTCGAGGGAAGGTTATTCAAACACATGTTAGAAAATTCGGCAAGCACCACCACCGCGTGACGTTGTTGACAGTGCCTTCCGTCGGTATGTAAATCTAACAACTGGTAGAAAATGTGATGGCGTTCGACTCATGGCGCTTGGATCAAAGCGGGAGAGAGAAAGATGAAAGACAAGGCTTATGTCGTCGGCGTCGGGATGGTTCCGTTCCAGAAGCCGGGAAAATCCGAAAGCTATGATGTCATGGCAACCGCGGCCACTCGTTCTGCGCTGGCCGACGCGGGGCTGGCTTATGACAAGGTCGAGCAGGCGTATGTGGGGTATGTCTACGGTGACAGCACCTGCGGCCAGCGGGCCCTGTACCATGTCGGCATGACCGGCATTCCGGTTTTGAACGTCAACAACAACTGCTCGACCGGGTCGTCCGCCCTGTTTCTGGCCCGCCAGGCCGTCGAGAGCGGCGCGGTAGAGTGCGCTCTGGCGCTTGGCTTCGAACAGATGCAGCCCGGCGCAATCGGCGCGATGTTCACCGATCGGGTAAGTCCGTTCGCGGCGTTCGACGAAGAAACCGACGACCTGGTGGGCAATCCGGACATTCCGCTGGCGCTTCGGTATTTCGGCGGCGCCGGCAAGGCACATATGGAGGAATTCGGCACGCCGCTGGAAACCTTCGCGAAGATCCGCGCCAAGTCCAGCCGTCATGCGGCCAAGAACCCGGTTGCCCTGTTCCGCCAGGAAGTAACCGCAGACGACGTCATGGCGGCGCAGGTCGTCTGGCCCGGCGTGATGACCAAGCTGATGGCTTGCCCGCCGACCTGCGGCGCGGCGGCGGCAATCGTCTGTTCCAAAGCCTTTGCCGACAAGCATGGGCTTGACAGCTCGGTGCGGATCGCGGCCCAGGCGATGACGACGGACGGGCCCGAGACCTTCAACGCCCATGACATGCGCGAGGTGGTCGGCTTCTCGATGGCCAAGCGCGCCGCCGATCAGGTCTACGAGGCGGCGGGCATCGGCCCGAAGGATGTGGACGTGGTCGAACTGCACGATTGTTTCGCCCATAACGAGCTGATCACCTACGAGGCGCTTGGCCTTTGCGCACGCGGCGATGCAGCGAAATTCGTTGACGATGGCGACAATACCTATGGCGGCAAATACGTGACCAACCCATCGGGCGGTCTGTTGTCCAAGGGCCACCCGCTTGGGGCGACCGGTCTTGCGCAATGCACCGAGCTTGTTCAGCAGCTGCGCGGACAGGCCGATGCGCGTCAGGTCGACGGCGCGCGCCTGGCGCTTCAGCACAACCTCGGCCTTGGTGGGGCCTGTGTGACCACGCTTTATGAAAAAGTCTGACGGCGTCATTCGGGAGGATAAACCATGACTGACAAACTTGACGGGCGCGTGGCGCTGGTCTCCGGTTCGGGCCGGGGCATCGGGCGTGAAATCGCGCTCAAACTGGCCTCGGAAGGGGCCCGCGTCGTGATCAACGATCTGGATGCCGACCCGGCCAATGAAACCGCCGAGGCGGTGCGCGCCGCTGGCGGCGAAGCGGTGGTCTGTGCCGGTAGCGTCACCGAAGACGGCTTTGCCGAACGGTTCATCAAGACCGGCGTCGACAGCTTTGGCGGGCTGGACATCATCGTAAATAACGCCGGCTACACCTGGGACAGCGTCGTTCAGAAGATGAGTGACGAACAATGGCAGGCGATCATCGACGTGCACCTGACCGCGCCCTTCAAGATCCTGCGCGCCGCTCAGCCGGTGATCAGCGCCAAGGCCAAAGAAGAAGCCGCCGCCGGACAAGAGGTGTTCCGCAAGGTTGTGAACATCTCGTCCATCGCGGGCACCGGCGGCAACGCGGGCCAGATCAACTATGCCGCCGCCAAGTCCGGCATTCTGGGGGTCACCCGGACGATGGCCAAGGAATGGGGCCGCTACAAGGTCAACGTCAATGCCGTGGCCTTCGGCCCGATCCGAACCCGCCTGACCGAGGGCAGCGCGGACGGCGACAGCACGATCAAGGTCGAGGAAAAAGAGATCAAGGTCGGCGTGAACCCCGACCTTCTGTCCCAGATGGAACGGATGATCCCGCTGGGCCGGGTCGGCACACCGCAAGAGGCCGCGGGCGCGGTCTATCTGTTCTGTGCGCCGGAATCGAACTTCATCTCGGGCCAGCACATCATCTGCGGCGGTGGCTTCGTGATCTAGCACCGGCCGACTTGGCCGCGTGTTCGGGTCCTGACTGACGATTGGGATTCCCGGGCAGCCGCATGACGGTTGCCCGAACTGCAACAGGATATCCGACCCATGGCGCGTCTCGAAACAACAGTACTGACCGCATCCGAAACCTATGCGCGCAACCACGCGGCGCAAAGCGAACGCGTCGAGACCCTGCGCGCGCGCATTGCCGCGGCGACGTCGGGCGGGCGCCCCGACATGGTCGACCGGCACCGCAAGCGCGGC